>CBFHVV010000086.1:0-12058 GCA_965658965.1 Croceimicrobium sp. | reverse complement strand
ATCTTTATACCATGAGATTAATCTTACTTTTTTTTCTTTTTTCACTGCAACTAAGTGCCCAAAGGTTTAGCAAGACGGACTCCACTTTTGGTGGGGCGAATAGACCTGCTTTGCTTTTTGTTAATGGTGGCTTTGTTGTTGCGGATGAGGATCGTGATTCATTAGGATTGTTGCAAGTCGGCCTCTTCGATAGTATTGGTCAGAAAATTTTTCATAAATCTTATGACTATTATGAATCGCCAGACTCTGTTCGAAGGGTTTCTCCCTGTTTTAAATGTTTTCACTCGGATTCAACTAATTATTATTTGGCTCAAACAGACTATATAAGGGATGATTCTGTATTTGTCCGATTCACAAAATTTGACCTATCTCTCGACACGGTAAAAACAACAAAACATTTGGAGTTTCAAGGTGCACTTCCGGCTATTTGGGATATGGTATTTGACACAGATTCGACCTTCGTTGTAACGGGTCTATTATTCCGGCTTACCAATTACAATAAGTATGATTTGTGGGTCGCAAAGTTTGATACCTCTTTCAATCCCATATGGGAGCTAAGGGTTCCAGATACCATTCCAGGTATGAATGGTGGTTACCACAGTGAAGATCTGGTTATTGATCAATTTGGTTCTTGCTTGGTTTCAGGAAGAGCGAACCATTATGATGTTCTTAGCAGGTTAAATATAGATCATTCCTTTGCAGCACGGGTAGATTTACAAACGGGTCAATTAAAATGGTTTCATCCTTTTAATGAAGATTTAGGCAGTCAAAATATAGCGGCTCTAGATAATGGAGATGGCAGCTATAGTTTTGCGCGGGTAGAGGTTTTGTCGTTTATCCCAACAACGTATAATCCAGACCATACACGGATACGTTTTGGTCGAATTGATACTTCAGGACAAGTGACCTATGACACTACAACAGGTCCTAAATTCCCGTATTTTCGGTTTCAGGATTTAATAAGCACCAGCGATGGCAATTTTTATGTAGCTGGTGATGTGCAAGTTAGACCCGGTAAATTTCCGACGACAGCCTACAAATTCACTCCCGATGGTGACAGCATTTGGATGCGCTCCTATTATCACTTAAATGATTCTTTAGATCGGAACTATATATGGGCCTTCCAGGAAACTCCAGATTCTGGCTTTTTGCATCTCGGACAATTAATTGATGTCGACAATGACATTGCCCCGGTGCGTATTCAGCACTTCTACATGCTTAAAACCGATTCTTATGGATGCCTACAACAAGGTTGTCAAAATATAGGTTTGGAAGAAATAGGGCCTTTAGAGGCGGAATTGCGGGTTTATCCAAACCCTACTACTGGTGTTTTACATTTAGAATCGGAACTCGAACAGGAGATCAAATATGTACTCTACAATTCCTTAGGTCAAACTATTCGCCAAGGTGATTTTAGGACTAGTAAAACCTTAAACATTAGAGATTTAAATCAGGGCGTGTACGTTCTACAAACCATGAGTGGCGGCAGAAGTTATAGTTCTCAGAAAATCTGGTTGCAGTATTAAATTGTTCCTAGCCTAAAGCGCATAATTTAGTGTAAATGCTTTAATTGAAATAACTCGAAGCGCAGATTTGGAAGGTGGAAGCCCTTTGATCGTAAAGGTATCCATGGGCTTGACGAGGTCTAGGTAATTTAAGATCAAGCCGTTGATGGTTTCCGTGCCTTTTCCGCACTAGGTGCAATTACCTAACGTATTTTGATCTAAGAAATAGGGAGACTTAATCTCACACTCCAGTTTAAAACTGTCATCTAAGAAAACGTTATTTCACTTAACACAACATACGAAATCACCGGCCCCTCCTTAGCTATTTTTATCCTATTAAATGCCTAAACAGAAATGAATAACCGGCTATTTAATTTTAGAATAAAGTACCTAATAAAAATAGTTAATGGTTAATTGCAAAGTATTGCTTTACTTTGCATAGTTCTTTCAAAATATGTAATAGGTGCAGATTAAGGTGTAATAAAAACACGTGTTTCTTGCAACTGCTTTATAATTAAAACATTAGCTAACTGGTCTAAATTCCAGCTGGCACCACCTCAAAAAGCCTCGATTTCAATTGATTTCGAGGCTTTTTTGGTTTATTGAGGTTTTATTAGCAGTGATAGCTTAACTGAGCCAAATTGTCATTCATCATTTACAATTTCGAAATCTTTCAAATTACCTTTGCGCAGAATGTTATTATTATGACGAATCAAACTTTCACTCTAAATCAGGGTGAGGAATTTATTACTCTAGATACCCTCTTAAAGCTTATGCGACTAGTTAATTCTGGCGGTGAGGCTCATACTTTTATTAAGAATGGCGATGTTTTAGTCAATGATGTGGTGGCCTTAGAAAAGCGCAAGAAAATTCGCCTCGGAGATAAGGTTAACTTTAATGGACAAACTATAGAAGTGATAGCATGAATGGAAAGCTTCGAGTAAACATCCGCATCGGCGCCACGGTTGAAATCGTGCTTAAAACCGACCAGCGTAGCGGTCACTTAACAGAAGGCGTAGTGAAGGATATTTTAACTAAGTCTACAAGTCATCCTCATGGCATTAAGGTGCGTCTAGAAGATGACCAAGTAGGAAGAGTAAAAAATATCATAGATAATTAATTCTACTAAGCTCTATAGAAGCTACAGAAGGTGCTTAACTATTTCACTATTCTATTTAATAGACTCGGGCTTCAACTCTACCGTCCTCTTTTTCACTGCTTGAATTAATAGGTAACTCAGTACAAAGGCTGAACCGAAGCCTTCGATAAACACTATACCTACTACTGAAACTGGACTCAAGTAGGGACTAGTGCTTTCCATAGTTTTTATCTCTGCCATAAAAGCTGGATTTAATAAATCGAGATAAAAAGCTAAAAACACGCTAAAAATAGAGATACCAATAAAGGCTGTGCGCATGGTTAGCTTGAAGAGTTCAAAGAAAGTGCCGTATTTCTCGCTTTCTAAATTTTGACGATAAGCCTTTACCCCTTGCTGCATCATTAAAAGTACTAAGACTGCGTTGAATGCCCGCAGGTAATAATTGTGTCCGAGACCTATAACCTTCATTAACAGAAAGTAGGCTATAAGTAAAACGCCCAACAGCAAGCCGTTTTTTCGTGAAATTCTTAATCCGTGTTCTTTAAATAAATCCATATTAGTTTTTGATTTTGTTAAAAATTATTTGAGTGGTTTCACCTGAAGAGGTTCCCCCTTAGCTTGACAGCTAGACTGAAGGTGAGTGTTCGCGATAGATACCAATTGATCGTATTGCTTCTCAAACCAAGCACCAGTAATTCAATTACTTAACACTTACACTAAAAACCTTCTACAAAAATAACTAGCGCAATGACCAATTGTTCAGTATTGTCTTATAGACTGGTGTATTAATATGACAGCTATAAAAAGATAATAATTATTCTCGGAATGCCAAATGTTTCTGCTCGCCTCAATAGTAAGAATTTTCGGTCTTTCGGGTAGTGTACCACAAAGTGTGTAAATCGCTAGAAAAGTTATCCTATAATTTTTCGGCCAGATTAATGGCCAGGAAAAATTTTGGAGATAACTTTTCGGGGTACTTTACCAACACTATGAAAAAAGAAGATGCCTTTGATGAGGATTTTTTTAAGCAGTTCAAAAACGGAGAAGAACTCTTTTCCTTTTTACAACAGCTTCAGAAACGAGGCGTAGAAGCCATTTTAGAAGGCGAGATGGACAACCATCTAGGCTACGAGAAAAACGAGCGTTCACAGAACGGCAATGCTCGTAATGGCCACAGCAAGAAAAAGCTCCGTAATCAGTACGGAGAGACCGATATTCGGGTACCACGAGATCGAGAAAGTAGCTTTGACCCCCTGCTGGTGCCCAAACGAAAGAATATTGCCGATGGGGTGGAGAACGTTATTATCTCCATGTACGCCAAAGGCATGAGTGTGCGAGATATCGAGCAGCAGATTGTCGAGATTTATGATTTTGAGATCTCAGCCTCTGCTATATCGCGTATTACCGACCGGGTGAGTCAAGATGCTATCGCATGGCAGAACAGGCCTTTGGAATCGATATACTGTGTCGTTTGGATGGACGGCATTGTTTTTAAAGTTAGAGAGGACCACCGGGTGGTTAACAAGACCATCTACCTAGTCTTGGGGCTTCGACAGGATGGTCTCAAAGAAGTACTCGGCATTTGGCTAGGACAAAAAGAATCCGCCTCTTTTTGGATGAGCGTTCTTACCGATTTAAAAGCACGTGGGGTTCAAGACATCTTGATTACCGCTACCGATAACCTTAAAGGCTTTACCCAAGCCATTGCTAGCGTCTTCCCAGAGTCTACCAAGCAAATCTGTATCGTACATCAGATCAGGAACTCCTGTAAGTTCGTGAGTTGGAAAGACCGAAGGCTCTTTACTAAGGATATGAAAGATATCTACTCTGCGGCCAATGAGCAGGCTGCACTGCAGGCTTTGGATAGGCTCCGTGATAAATGGGTCGATAAATATGGCTACGCCATCAAAAGCTGGGAAGACAACTGGTCGGAGCTAACCGCTTTTCTTCAATTTCCTATGGAAATGCGCAAGATCATTTACACTACCAATGTCATTGAAAACCTGAACGGCAAGATTCGTAAGTACACCAAAAACAAACTCTCTTTCCCTTCCGATGAAGCCGTACTCAAATCCGTTTATCTCGCTATTCATGAAGCAACCCGAAAATGGACTATGCCCATAAGGGACTGGGGTAAAATTTATAACCAGTTTATGATTATGTTTGAAAATCGATTAAATTAATAATCCGCCCTGAGAGATTTACACACTTTTCGGTACACTGTCTTGAAAACTACGACACAAAAAAAGATGTCATGGCTAGCGATTTACACAATTTCAGTACACCGTCCATACTTTTTAAATCGCAGCTGTTGCAGCTCTTCTTGCCTATTTCTCTCCCATAGCAATACACCAAAAACAAGCCGCACAGACCATATCGCAAGCCTTACTACCTTTGTTGCAGCCAGTACAGCCTTTGTCGCAAGGCTTAAAGCTTTCCTAACCCAATTTTTAGGGCAAATTCTCGTCCTGCTCCACTATCTCTCACCGTGGCAATTTTAGCTCAGCACATTTTGCGACACTATATAACCGCTTCGCAAAGGCATCGCAATCCCGTCCAAGACACTAGCTCGCCATAAAACACATATCACCTAAGACGGCCCAACATACCATGCATAAACATAGTACATAGCACCTAACACAGCCCAACATCCTAGGCAACAACATAGTACATACCACCCAACACAGTCCAACACCCTAAGCAACAAGCTAGTGCAGAACATATAACAGGGGCTAAGAACCTAGGCTACAAGAGAGCACAGAGCGCATAATACAGCCCAAAAATTCCTATTACAACCGAATACATACCACACTACAGGCTCCGACACACTGCACAACAAGCCAGCACAGACTGCCTTTCACGGCCCAGCACCCCACACTACAGCATAATAGCCACCATGTCTCTTGCTCCTAGCTAGCATCCCACTTCAAACGAAGCACTATTAGGCACTGCTTTGCGACTTTATCACGATAAAAAAATGATTTATCACTGTATATCACATCTTAGAAAAAAATCCCTGATTTCTCCCCCCAAAATAAACCTAAACACAAGCTTTTAGCAAAACTAAGACCCAAACAAGGCCAATTCATTCCATTTAAGGGGAGCCTAGATGCAAGCCAAAGCGAAGCGGTGCTTAGCGCACTATGGAATCTTAGCTCTAGCCTTCTTTTAACTTCCGGGCAGCTTCTCGCCACTTGCAGAAAGGCTTGCAATTATTTCAATGCTGCTATTTCTTATATTTTCTGTTTTTGCAAGTTTAATCCACCTTAATACACATCTTTTACTCGCATTATTCATATTGTCAAAAAAGTCAAATGCTGCATCATCCATGAAATTCCAATTTCACTTTCCTTTCCTTGCTCCATCGAATCAAGGCCGGCTTGGTGCATTTTATTTTCTTTTATTAGTTTATTTGCCCTGTCTTTATAGGTTTGAGCCCAAAGCTTAACATTAAAAAAATGGGAACAGCTGATCTAATAACCTTGCTTTAAGACGGATGAAACGCGGTATCTCAGGTCGAAAAATGGACCAAGCGAAGGAAGTGAACTCAGGCATTCCCTTAAAATAAAAACTCATTTGTCTTGATTATTTTCCAGCGATAGCATTTATTATAAAAGCGAATGCAAATAATTTGCAGAATCAACTAAATTATTTTTCCGTAACAAGTCTAAAACTTGAAATTCATCCAAATCTGGATTTCTTCTATTTAACACCAACATCTTAAATGCCTCAACTGCTTTATCTTGGTTTAAGTCGATTATGTCTGTAATAAAGTCATCCGCACTTTTAGCAGTTAAGCCAAACGTTGAGAGATAGTCATTTGGGAAATCTTTCAGGTTGTTTGTTACTATAACATTTGCGTTAGTCTTAATTGCAGCAGCCAAAACATGGCGATCTTTTTCATCAGGCAACTCTAAACCAGAAATTAAAGATTCATAATTCTCGACTAGGGCATCGGGGAATGCCGCATGAGGCAATCTTAATCTTTTATGGATTTCGTCATACTTAATGCCTTTTCTGGACATTACGTCACGCCATTCATCAAATATATGCTTACTCCATTTTGGTGTAAACAAATCAAAGTGTGCGAACCAAAACAACAAGTCTCTAACCTCTATTGGGTAAATCACGTTTGTGTCTAGTACACAGGTAAACCTGACGCTATGAATCATACAGCCCAGAATCTTCGTCAGACTTCATCATTTCAATGATTTTCAATCTCTGCTGTTCTTTCTTATCATTTCGATATTTAATCACGTCTTCATATCTAACCCTTCTATGCTTGCCTACTTTATTAAATGGTATTTTTCCAGACTCTAATAATTTAACGAAATGAGGTCTGGAGCAACCAATCAATTCAGCAGCAGCTTGAGTCGTCATTTCTGTAGCAATTGGAACTATTGAAATAGGTTTACCTTGACCAGTTACCTTTAAAATTTTTGCCAATAATTTTAATGCATGTAATGGAACTTTGATTTTCTCATGCGTTTCTTCAATTTCAATTTCAGGGTTTTGAGAATGTAATTGCCGAATGGTCGCCTCAAGAGCATCGTAGGATTCCATGGCTGTTTTTTGCTCTTCTTTCGAAGGTCTTTTAATTTCATCCAAATCTCTCATATTACTTTCTGCTTTATTGTCTCTGCAATATTAAACGAAATAAACGAAACATAATTACACTGAGTAATAAAAAACAAATGCTAACAATGTTTAAGCACAAAAAGGCTTGTAAAACTCGTGGCTTCGTCCGTTCGCTTTTTGGTGAAGTATAATTTTCGATATTTACCAAACTGAACAAAAAGCCGTTCAGTGCTTACACGAACCGATAGAGGCAGCTTTAGCTTTTTGATGAATTTTGACCTTGTTAATTTCGTATTTTTTGACCTATTTTCACCTAGGCGTAAAACTTACAAGCGTGCAATAAAAGGGTGGCAAGAGAAGCGGACCGGCCTTCAAGAAAATGAAAGCTGAATGGATGTAGAAGCTTAGTAAGACCGAGAAGCTCCGAAGAATGAGGAGATCACTCGGCCGCGCTTAGGGTCTACGAAAAGGCAGATTTTATTTGCTTGTAAGCCTTGACTTTTTTGTTTCGTTTTTTTGCCTTAGCTTAAAATGAAAAGCATTTAAAAACTACTCGCATCAAAAGCTATTCGAAATGCCCCTGCGGAACACAGAGTGTGGCTAGAGCCTTGGATTCAATTTGAAAAACTATGAAGCATATATTTAAAATATTTTTACTGGCGCTACTAATCCAGTCTTGTGAAGAAAAACTTGAAATAAGCTCTGTCGATCCTGTAAGTTGGGAAAAAAGAACAATTGATTACAGATTACCAGACTCTTTAACACAGGGAACAACTTATCTTTCTGTATACTCCCAAATTTACAGTCAGACAGGACAGCGGACACACGATTTAACCGCAACCATAAGTCTCAGGAATACCAATATGTCTGATTCTATTTTTGTTGACAATGCTAAATACTTTGATACTAAAGGTCGTCTGATTAGAACTTATTTTGATAAAACCATATTTATCGCTCCTATGGAAACCGTTGAAATTATCATTGATGAGCGAGACGAATCAGGGGGAACAGGTGCAAATTTTTTGTTTGATTGGAAAATTAACCGACATAGCAATGAACCGCTTTTCGAAGCCATTATGATCTCCACATCAGGTCAGCAGGGTCTTTCCTTCACAACTCAAGGGAATCGAATTGATTAAAATGATAACTGACATTCTCACTAAAATATTCTTTCTAATTGCCGTTATTGCCCCCTGTGATCTGTTCCTCTTTACTTAGATGCAACCGAACAACTGGATTAAAAACATAAGAGAAAAGTAGCTATCAAAGCCTCATTTCTAGCCTTTTTAATTTTACTCTTCTTTATTGTAGTCGGCCAATTGATATTGTAAGGTATGGATATACCCTGGATGCCTTTCAGGTTTCAGGTGCTGTGATTTTATTTCTTTTCGCTTTGACTATGATTTTTGGAGAAGGTAAACCAGAATCTGAGAAGCACATGATTAAAGATTATAAACATGTTGCGATATTTCCAGTAGCAATTCCTTCAATATAGCTACATTCTTGCAGCACCGTTCCGCGCCCTATAAACCCATCTGATTAGTACTTTTGTTTCCCCTAGAAGGAAAGTCAGCGAAGGCTTTCTTAATTTTTAGACTAAGTCTGGGCTTTTAGAGCACTAAGCAGTTTGACCTTTATTATATGTGTATGCTACTCTTAAAACAAAATTGCTTCATGCTCCCATAAAACTTGCCATAAAAAGGTAACTAGCGCTAAGATTAGGTAGAGATACCTTCTAACAAACTTTTTAATTGTGGATCTATCTAAATGAATACCAACACTTTCCAGTAGATGGGAGTAAAAGGTGGTATCCGAACTGGTGTCCAAATCGTGCTTTGCATTTAAGAGGCAGCGCTTAAATACCATAAACTGCAGAATCACAAGGCCATAGGCGCTAATCATTACTTGCCACGAGATAAGGAAAGGACCAAGCCAAGCAAGTAAGGTTATTAGTAAATGAAACCAAAAAACCCAATTTCGGGTACTATGCGATATCTCTCCAGCCATTTACTGCTTCTCAATTTAATTTTGGGAAAACTGCATGGTATAAAGCCTCGTATAAAAACCTTCCATAGCTAAGAGTTCATCGTGGGTACCCTCCTCCACTACTTTACCATGATCCATTACTAATATTTTATGTGCCTTCTTAATGGTGGCTAATCGGTGGGCAATCACTACCGAGGTGCGCCCTTCAGTGATCTTTTCAATGGCTTTTTGTATGAGCTGTTCACTTTGAGTGTCGATGGAACTGGTCGCCTCATCCAATACCAAAACAGAAGGATTGGAAACATAAGCCCTTAAAAAAGAAAGCAATTGCCTTTGTCCTACGGATAGCATATTCCCTCTTTCCTGAACATTGTAATTATACTGATCGGGAAGGGTTTCAATAAAATCACTAACTCCTATAAAAGCGGCGGCTTCCGCAACTTCTTCATGACTAATGTCTTTATTAAGAGTGATATTATTCTTTATCGAGTCACTGAATAAAAACACATCTTGGAGAACCACCGCAATACTATCTCTTAAGCTACTCAGTTTTATCTTGCGGATGTCCACTCCGTCTAGCAGGATTTCGCCTTCCCAAATCTCGTAAAAACGACCTAATAAATTAATAATGGTAGACTTACCAGCGCCCGTAGCGCCTACAATAGCGAGGGTTTCTCCGGGTGCTGCTTTAAAGCTTACATTTTTAATTATCGCTTCGTCTGGGAGATACCCAAAGGTGACGTTTCTAAATTCAATTTCGCCTTTCACATCCGAGAGTTCTTGCTCTCCCTTATCCTCGATGCGATCTTTGGTATCTAAAACTTTAAAAACTCTTTCGCTACTAACCATCCCCATCTGTAGCGTATTAAAGCGGTCTGCTAACTGACGCAGCGGACGAAATAGCATATTAACAAAAATAATTATAGCGGTAATCTCCCCCAAGGTAATATCTCGACTGGGGGCATCGCCAGCCCAATTAAAAAAATTATGCATCCAAATTTGCAAGGAAAATTTCTCACTTACTCCTGCCGCCTGCAAGCCTCCATACCAAACCACCAAGCCGATACTTATAGCACTCATTATTTCGATTACTGGCAAGAAAATTGAAAAATACCAGATAGAACGAATATGTGCCTGACGATGTAAATCATTCGTCTTTTGAAAGCTTTTCATCTCGGCTTCTTCGCGATTAAAGATTTGCACGACATTCATGCCACTAATATGTTCTTGTACAAAAGCATTTAAGGTAGAAACCTGATTTCTCACATCTTGAAATGCCGACTTAATTTTTAACTGAAATAGTCGAGTAGCATAGTAGAGCACGGGGACTACCGAAAGTGAAATTAAAACCAAACGATAATCAAAGAAGTAGAACATGGCAATTACCATTACCAATATCTTTAGCAGGTCTCCAAAAATTACGAGAATTCCCGAAGCGAAAATATCTGCAATGGTTTCTATATCGGAAACCGCTCTTGTAACCAGTGTACCAATTGGAGTTTGATCGAAATATTTTAATTTAAAAGATAAGATGTGTTCATAAAGTTGAATTCTCAAATCTCGAATGATACTTTGACCGAGGTAATTGGCACCAAAAATAAATAAGAACTGCACCACCGCCTCTAATACCAATAAAACGGCAAGGATAAGGGTGAACTGCAAGAGCATATCTGCATTGGGCTCAAGGATGAAATTATCGATCGTATATTGGATCAATATTGGCCTAGCAGTAGATAGTCCACTTAATAATAAGGTGAGCATAAATGAACCATAAAACACAAAGCGATAAGGCTTTACGTAGGTCAATATTTTTGCTAAGAGCTTTAAATCAAAAGCTTTACCACTTACTCCTTCTGCCATTTAAATAAAAATATCTTGAGGGTAAATAACCCTATTTAAGTATAATCCTTGCGCTGGAACCGATTGTCCCGCTTCTTTTCTGTCTTTAGCTTCAATCATTACTTTAAAGGCCTCTAAAGACATTTTTCCTTTCCCAACTTCTAGCAAGCTCCCTACAATCGCACGCACCATATTGCGTAAAAACCGATCGGCACTGATATGAAAAACCCATTGATCACCATGATCTTCCCAATAGGCCTTGCGTATATCACAGATATTGGTTTTGGTCTGTGTTTTAGATTTAGAGAAAGAACTGTAATCCCTCTTGGCAATCAGCAGTTTTGCCGCTAAATTCATCGCTTCCAAATCTAAAGGGTAAAAAATATTAGCGGCTAAGTTATGCTTAAAAGGACTCCGCTCCCTATTAATTCGATACTCATAAGATCTTTCCAAAGCATCAAAACGAGTATGTGCTTCTGGCCTAACCGCTACTATAGCATCAATCACTACATCTGGTGCCAGCATCTTATTAAGTGTGTTCTTTAAAGAATCCTTATCCTCTAATTCCTTGTCCCAGTCAAAATGAGCAAACATTTCTTTGGCATGCACCCCGGTATCGGTTCTGCCTGCGGCCATAACATTAATATCCTTCCTTAACAAAAGCGATAAATGTTTGTTAAGGTGTTCTTGCACGGTGTAGCCATTGGGTTGGATTTGCCAGCCATGAAAATTAGTACCGCAATAAGCAAGTTTTAGGAAATAACGCAAAAGGACTTTCTTTGCGGCAAAGGTATTTAAAAGCAGGAAGAAGACACATGAAGATTACTCTATTAAGCGATAGTCATTCGTATATAGATGAGCAAGTTTTAGATCTCTGTTCGGGTAGCGATGAAATTTGGCATGCTGGAGACATCGGTGATGCGAAAGTCTGCCATGATTTAGAAGAAATTGCTAAAGTTAGAGCGGTATATGGCAATATAGACAAACCAAGTATTCGCAGCGAATGGCCCGAAGTACAAGCCTTTCAGCTTGAAAATTACAAAGTTTGGAT
>CBFHVV010000085.1:0-12149 GCA_965658965.1 Croceimicrobium sp. | reverse complement strand
CGTTTCAGGGTCTTTTCACTTATATAGTCAAGAGCTTAGTTAAGAGTCAAAGCGCCAGCGGTGCGCCATCTCGATTTCCACAAAAAAAAAGCGACCTTGATATCTCTACCAAAGCCGCTTTATCGGGGGTTAAAAAAACCTTTTCAGACTACTATTGTACCGTAAAACTGGTAAAGATTACGTTTCCAGGGAAAGCATCATTTCCAAAAATCTCTGGACCATCAAACATTCCAGCGCCATCAAACTCATACTCACCAATAATACCATTATCTAAATGTAACATTGGGAATAATTTCTGACCAGGAGTAATAGTTACCCCAGCGTCTAGCTGAACCGTTACGTTGGTGTTTACCCCTTTACTAACCATTACCTTTCCAATAATACCAGGAAGTACAATACCGCCCATACCATCGTCATTGTGAATTACTAACCAACCATCTGCTGCCGCAGTAACAGAGGGTAAAACCACTGTATTATTATCCACGGCCATGTCGGGTGAATTAATAGAAGCCGAATTAATAGTAATCGGCGTCATTACGGGCGCTCCATTAGCAATAAAAGGAGGATCTAAGTCATTCATTCCATCAAACTCATAATCCATGGGCGCACCAGTATCTTCGTGCAACATTACCCATACTTGATCACCATCTGTTAAGGTGGCATCAGCAGTAAAAGCGACTTCGATATTTTGGTTTTCTCCCGCTTCTACGAAAGTAGGCTCTGAGATAATAGCAGGTACTACGGGGCCATTGCTACCATTGTCGGCATGAATTACAATCCAGCCATCCGAGGGAATATCAATCATCTCTACCATTACCGTATTTTGGGAGATAACCTGGCTGTTAACAGTTATGGTTGCAAGCTCTGGTGTGGGTTCCGGAGTGGTGCTTGAATCGTCATCGTCATCTGAGCAACTAGCAAGGCTAAAAGTAATTAGCGTTGCCATGGCGATTTTTACTAGTTTTGAATTTCTTGTGTAGAACATTGTTTTGTGTGTTTTTAAATTGTCACTATCATCTACGCAAGTACTTAACTTTTGGATTTCTGAATACGAAAATATTTGAGCAACAAGACAGCAGTAGAGGAAGAAATTACTCGTAACTTATTGAATGGCAATGAAAAAGCCATGGCCTTAATTTATGATAATTACAGCGCTGCCCTCTTTGGGGTATGCAGAAAAATGTCCTTAAGCACCGAAGATGCCGAAGAGGTGTTCCAAGAGGTGATGATTAAGATTTGGAAATCGGGAAAGAGCTACGACCCTAAAAAAGCCCGACTATATACTTGGATGATTAATATCGCACGCAATAGTTGTATCGACTTAATGCGTAAGAATAATCGTAGGCCCCAAATCCAAGATTCGGAAGACAACGTATATACTATGGAGCAAAACCATAATACGGAGTTCCCCGTAGATCATATCGGCCTTAAAGAAGAAGTAGCAAAGCTGAGAAAAGAAGATCGAAATGTTTTAGAGCTCGCCTACTTTTCTGGTTTCTCGCAGGGAGAAATCGCGAAGAAGTTGAACTTGCCCCTAGGAACGGTTAAAACCAGGGCTCGTAAGGCCATAAACGAATTAAAAACCCTTTTAGCTAGAGACATTGGACGTTAAAAAGTACATAGAATCCGGGATCATCGACGATTATTTGATGGGCTTTGTGAGCGAGCAAGAACGCCAAGAGGTGCAATGCTTAAGCAAAATTTATCCCGAAATTAATGAAGTACTCCGTTCTTCGGAAAATATTATGAGTACTTGGGCAGCCGACTTCTCCGAAGCGCCTCCCGCACATTTACGCGCTAAAATATTAGACAATCTTCCCCCACAAGAAGAATTAGCAGAACAAGATCCAGCAGAACGCAGTGAGGATAAAAGCAAGGTCATTGACTTTTCAGAACTGGATTCTCGTAAAGAACTAACAAGCAAGCCCAACTACTGGTCCTATGCGGCAGCCATCGCTTTTATTTTTGGCGCCCTCATGGTTTGGCAATGGCAAAGTGCCCGCAGTAGTTCTTTAGAAATGAAGAATGAAATGCTAGTGCAAGAAGCGCAAATGCAAGAAATGCAGGAAACCTTTGATGCCATGGCCTTAGATAAGCAGCAAAAGGAAAGCTTATTGGCGGTAGTAAGCGACCCTGCAGTACAAAAGGTAGTGATGGGTCCGGCTAAAGAGGATATGAATGCCACGGCGGCCATGTACTGGAATAAAGAAACCCAAAAAGCATATTTCCATCGTTTAGCCTTGCCAGCAGAGCCGAGTGATAGTCAATATCAACTTTGGGCCATTATAGACGGTAAGCCCAAAAGTATGGGCATGGTTTCTTTAGAAGAAAATGTAGCCTGGCAAGAATTGGAGAGGGTAGAAAATGCCCAAGCTTTTGCCATAACTTTAGAGCCCATGGGAGGGAGTGAAAGCCCTACCTTAGAAAATATGATGGTGATCGGAAACGTGGTCTAATCAGCTAAAACTCTTTAGCTTCTTATTCAATAATAGAATATTATCTTTTTTCGGATCGAAGTGCCAAGTCTTAAAACCTAAGGCTTTGGCCGCTTCGATATTTTCTTCCCGGTCGTCAATAAAAAGGCATTCCTCGGCCTTTAAATCTTGCTCGGTCAAGACCTTTTCAAAAAAAGCATTTTCGGGTTTGCGGCTGCCCATTTCATGACTGAGATAGCAAGCGTTAAAAGACTTCATAAACTGCTTATAGCTAAAACGACCGCTATTTTCTTTAATTTTCTCCAAGTGCAGCGCATTGGTATTACTCAGCAGAAAGCAAGCGTAATCTTTGGCCATTCTTTTGATCAATCGAATAGTATCGCTCGGTATGGCTTCATAGCATAAGGCATTCCACGCTTTCGCTAGATCCTTTTTTAATATCGTTTTACGAAAGAAAAATTCTTGCAGACTACTTAAAAAAGCATCATTGCTAATTTCTCCTCTCTCCAGCTTCTCAAAGAGCTCCGTCTGCTGTGCCAAGTGGCTTTGAGCCCCTAAGTCTTTAAAAGCCTTCCGCGTTTTCTCTTCTTGAATGGGAATTAAAACCGCACCGAAATCAAATAGAATGTTCTTAATCATGCTTCACATTTGGGGGCACAAGGTTAAGGATAAATTGCGGTAATTGAAAAGGCTAAATCTTATCCCTCTAAATACCCTTTAGCTCTAAGGCTAGAGCCCTTTCCCTGCTTAAAAACAGTAAGTCCTAGCCTAGCTTCTATAGGGCAAAAGCTGCGAGTAAAGTCTGCCTTTACTTAAGATTAGCAGGCAATTTTAGCTCAAGCTACACCTTAGCGCAATTTAATGCTTTGAGATTCACATTAATTTGTATTTTTGCCGCCCCTTGCTTGATGGCAAGAAGGGCCCATAGCTCAGTTGGTTAGAGTAGGTGACTCATAATCACTTGGTCGCAGGTTCAAGCCCTGCTGGGCCCACTTGAAAGCCAGTATTTAGATCGAAAGATTTATGTACTGGCTTTTTTTAGTCTTAGCATAAATATGTAATTTAAAAAGCTGGAGTTTTGACAAACTTTTAACAGCTATATTTACTTAATCATTGCGCATGTAGCTATAAAGCGCTTATATTTGAAAGATGTCTAAATTACCAAATGCCCCGCTGCGGGAAGCTATATTTGAAATCAGGTGGGCATTGCAGCCTGATGAAACAACCTCATTTATGGAGGATCCAGAATATGCTTTTGCTTTAGGTGAATTGAAAAAAGTGGTGAGCGATAGGTTTCCTATACACAGCTCGAAGTTTAAAAATCGGGTGCCACATCATATGTTAAACCATCAAGTTGATCACCAGTTTTGGACTGGCGCGGATGAAGAAAGCAAGTGGCCCGTGATACAGTTAGGCCCGGGTATATTAACAGTTAATGATACCGATAAGAATTATGACTGGTTAGAAAACTATAAGCCCAATATAGATTTTGCTTTAAAAGCACTTACCGAAGCTTACAAACAAATAAAGATTGAAAGCTTAACCTTGAGATATATTGATGCCGTACTTTTAAAAGATTATGATTGTGAAGGTTGGCACGATTTTCTAGGAAAAAATGTGAATTTTAGTTTTATTAATAACTTCGATAGCATAGGGCCTCTGGATGACTTCCACTTTGAGCAGTCATTTAATCTAGACAAACTAGGTTCTTTAAATATTAGTTTCTCAAGCGGAAAATCCCCTAAAAAAGAAGATACATTTGTTTGGCAAACGGCAGTTTCTTCTGACAACTCTATGGCTATTGAGGATGTGTTAATATGGTTAGAAAATGCGCATAAGTGCACCTCAAAATTGTTTAAAGAAATTTGTAAAGACTCATTTTATGCAAGCTTTAGCTGAAAGCCCTAGACACATTAGTGTTAAGGCAAAGGAAGATTATCTAACAACCCATGTCCGAAGTTTTAAATCTCCACTTCGTGCCAATACTAGTATATTCTTTAGTCGAAACAGGGATGATATATCTTCTAAGGCAAAAGAGCTCCTTCTGAAATTGAAAAGGATATCCAATTTCTCGTCGAATTGGGATAGTTATGGAGCGGAAAAGCCCTCTGAAACAGCAATTTCTAAAGCAACTTCTTTTATTTTGAAAAATAGACAAGGAGAACTGCCTCTATACTTTCTTGCGCCATCACCAAATGGAGAGATATTGATAGAGTTGAAGTGTGGCTTGGTGTCAGTTGAAGTATTCTTTATGCCAGATGGCTCGGTAGAATACGTGCAGTTTAAGAATGATGAAGTGGTCAATCAGGGACTGTTAGACTATCAAGATCAAAAGTTGTTTGAAATCTTCGACTAACTTTGATTGATGGAGCTTGAAGAAACAGATAGTTTGTTGAGAAGGGTTCAGTTCACTAACCCGGATTTTATAAAGGATGACGGCACTCCAGCTTCGTCTAGTTTCAGTTTAAAAAAAGGGGAGCAAGGCCTTTCTGTAGATTTGGAAAAACTAACTACTTTAGAAAGTTCTATTCTAGATCCGGAACGATTTAGATTATACAGACTTAAAGTTTCGGATTGTACAAACTTGGGGCTTAATTGTGAACATGACCCAGTGGAAGATAATCCTGCCCACAGCTTGATTATGGCTCCAATTAGTCGGGGAGCTTCAAGGCAGTTGGCAAAAGCTTCTAAAAGAGTAGCGTATCCAGATTAGAGTAAGCTAGAAGACTTAATTTCTCTAAAGCCCCCTCAAAACCTGCTGTAAAAGTACCTAATTTTGCCTTTGATTGCCTTTGATTGCCTTTGATTGCCTTTGATTGCCTTTGATGCTAGACTCTAGCCCATTTGAATCAGTCATTAACTTGTCCAACCTGGAATTTGTACACTGCTGCAAAGCTATAGGTGATAGAGGTATGATATATTTCTCTAGATTGAATTTTGGGAAACCTTGTCGTCAGCACCAATGGCAGACTTAAATAAAAATCACTTCCACTAGAAAAAACGCATTTCCAATAGTTAGCAGTATTTAATTCATCTGACTGTGCCCACTCCTTCGCGTTATTAAGTTTTAAGAGAGGTTCTATGTAATGCTCGGCTATCCGATAAGCATGAGCCATGGATAGCTTATACCAAAACCTTTTTAAATAGGGGTCCATGCTCCCTTGGACTTGGTGACTTAGCCTGTAATTTGCTTCCATTATCCAATTTGAGAGGTAGTCTCTTATAGCTAAGACAAAACAAAACCTTTTTATTAAAAAGGCGCTTTAGCTTCAATTTTAAGGAGATAAAAATAGGCAGAAGCTAAATAATTCATGGGTATTACAGCTAGCAATAAAGATTATTGCTATATAAATCCTAAATAGCTAAAGAACAAAAGAAATCATTCGCTATTTTTGAGGAATCCTTAATTTCTGAAGTCGCTCTTCAGTACTCTATCTAGCCTGAGCATGAATAAAAAATCACTTTCGGAAAGAGACATCTGCTCTAAATTCATAACACCTGCTTTAATCGCGGCAGGTTGGGACCTTAAAAGGCAAATACGAGAAGAGTTGTCCTTTACCGATGGCCGAGTGATTGTTCAAGGGAAACTACATACGCGTGGCACACGCAAAAGAGCGGATTACATTCTTTACTACAAAAAAGACATTCCTATTGCCATTATTGAAGCAAAGGATAATAAGAAGTCATTAGGAGATGGGATGCAGCAAGGTTTAGATTACGCCGATATACTGCAGCTGCCTTTTGTTTTTAGTTCTAATGGGGATGCTTTCCTCTTTCACGATAAAACGGATCCAGATAATTTAGAAACCGAACTTAGCTTAGATGATTTTCCTTCGCCAGAAGTACTGTGGCGGAAATACTTGCACTATAATGGCTTAGAGAGTCCGGAGCGCAGAGAAATTGTGGAGTACGATTACCATACCGATGACAGCGGTATGTCGCCCCGCTACTATCAGGCTAATGCAGTAAACAGAACCGTAGAAGCTATTGCCAAAGGTCAAGAGCGCATTTTATTGGTAATGGCTACTGGGACGGGTAAGACCTATACCGCCTTTAATATTATTTGGCGCTTGTGGAAGCCTGGCATTAAAAAGAGAATTTTGTTTTTGGCGGATCGTAATGCCTTGCTAAATCAAACCAAGAATGGTGATTTCTCCCCTTTCGGTAATGATATCATGCACATCATTAAGAACCGCAAAATCGATAAGTCCTATCAAATATATTTTGCCCTTTACCAAGGGCTTACCAGTAATGATGATGCGAAGAATGCCTATAAAGAATTCAGTCGCGACTTTTTCGATTTAGTGGTAATAGATGAGTGTCATAGAGGGAGTGCTTCCGAAGCATCCGCTTGGCGCGAAGTTTTAGACTACTTCAGCTCGGCCACCCAAATTGGTTTAACGGCCACGCCGAAAGAAACCAAAGACGTTTCTAATATTTCTTATTTCGGGGAGCCTGTTTATACCTATTCCTTAAAACAGGGAATTGACGATGGCTTTTTAGCGCCCTATAAAGTAATTCGTATTAACACTACCGTAGATGACGGTTGGCGGCCCACCAGTGGATTGATAGATAAATACGGCAATGAAGTGGCGGATAGAATCTACAATACCAAAGACTATGATCGCAACCTTATCATTGACGAACGTACCCAGCTAATAGCGCGTAAAATATCAGAATACTTAAAGGCTACCGATCGCTTCGCTAAAACCATTGTCTTTTGCGTAGATATTGATCATGCCAATCGAATGCGCACCGCTTTGATCAATGAAAATGCCGATTTGGTCGCTCAACATCGCAACTATATCGTTAAAATTACGGGCGATGATGAATATGGAAAGCAAGAGTTAGACAATTTTACGGATGTGGAAGAACGCTTTCCGGTGATTGCCACCACCTCAAAAATGCTAACCACGGGCATTGATACTAAAATGGTAAAGCTTATTGTATTGGAGGCAGGTATTGGTTCCATGACTGAGTTTAAGCAAATTATTGGACGAGGAACCCGCATTAGAGAGGCAGAAGGAAAGCTATACTTCACCATAATGGATTTTAGAAAAGCGACCAATCTTTTCGCAGATCCTGATTTTGATGGTGACCCTGTACAAATTTATGAACCTGCTCCAGACGAGGATCCTGTGCCACCAGATACAGTTGAAGAACAAGAAGGCGATGATACTACTGGCCAACCCAGTGATCCGCCAGAAGGCTCAGAGAAACCAAATATTGACTTGGATGAAGGGAAGGAAAAACCGAAAAAGTATTACATCAATCAAATTCAAGTTAGGGTAGCCAACGAAAGGGTGCAATACTATGGTGCAGATGGTAAATTAATAACCGAATCTTTAAAAGATTACACCCGAAAAAATATCGATAAGGCTTTTAGTTCCCTAGATGAGTTTTTACAAAAGTGGTCTAGCTCCGAGAAGAAGGAGCTTCTATTTGCAGAGCTTGCCGAGCAGGGAATCCTGCTGGAAGCTTTACGCGAAGAAGTAGGTAAGGATATGGATGCCTTCGATTTGATCTGTCATATTGCTTTCGACCAGCCCGCTCTTACTCGAAAAGAGAGGGCAGATCAAGTGCGAAAGCGAAACTACTTTGCCAAATACAGTGAAAAGGCCCAAGAGGTTATAAATCGCTTACTGGATAAATATGAAACAGAAGGCGTAACTTCTTTGGAAGCTGGCTCCGTTCTTAAAGTGCAACCTCTAAATGAAATGGGCTCACCAGTGGAGTTGGTGCGGGCTTTTGGTAAAAAGAAGGATTTTGAGAAGGCGATTGAAGAGCTAGAAAGCGAATTATATAAAATGGCATGATTGAAAATATAGAAGATTTAAAAGCCGATTATGCCAGTCTAGTCAACGATATCAAATTTGATCAGCTAGACTTAGAACTGGATAAACCCAATATTTTTGAAATCTTAGGAGCCGTTAATAATGAGCTTAGGCATTCCAATATGCTCTCTTGGATTCTCGATCCGCAAGGATCACATGGAATTAATAATGCCATTTTAAAGAGGGTCTTAAGAGAGGTGGCCAAAGATGAGAAGGCCCCCATAAATGAGTTTCAAATTGAGGAGCTAAACTATGGCCAAGTAGAAATAAGAAGAGAGTGGAATAATATTGACCTACTTATCATTTTTGACGATACCGTAATTTGTATCGAAAACAAAATTTGGTCTAAAGAGACAGGTAAGCAGCTCCTCAAGTACAGAGAAATTGTTAATAAAGCTTTCGGTTCGGATTATCATAAAATATTTGTTTACTTAACTCCTTATGGAGAAGCCCCTACTAACGAAACAGATGTTTATGTAAATCTTTCGTATGAGATCATAATTTACTCTATCGAAAGGATATTAAGCATTCTTTCAAAAGAGCTGAATGAGAAGATAGTATTAATCTTACAGGACTACTTAACCATACTCAAGAGATACATGATGGATGAAGACGAATTAATAAAGAGTGCTAGGCAGCTTTATAAAAATCATCGTAGAATATTTGATTTCGTTTACGAACACAAACCAGATCATTCAGAAGAAATAAAGCCTTTTATTGAAGAGAAGGTCTTAAATGAAGGATGGGTTCTGGGGCCTAAAAATAAAGGTATCGTCCGTTTTTTAACGAAGCCATTAAGCGAACAGTTACCAAGCAACTCTTCAAGGGGTAGTTTGTCGCAACGTGAGCCTCTTCTTTTTGAAATAGATTATTGGTGGAGTGCCAAAGCAGATAGAAGTAGTTCAAAATTGTTCTTCAAAGTATCCCTTCAGTCGGGTGGTGGAAATAAACTAAGAGATAGGCTAATTGAGCTCTTACAAGAGCATCATGATTTTGGTAAAGTTTACGGCCAAAAGTCATCCTCGCACTTTATGATAAAGCAAGCCTATAAATGGGACGACATCATGGAAGATGCTGAAAACATTAAGGGATACCTAGACAAGTTATGGCCCAAAATAAAGGATGTAGTAGCACGGGTAGAGAAAGATATCCTCAAAAACATAGATAAAATTAAAGAGACAGTCGAGTAATAATTAATGAGCACAATAACAACTAACATTAAAGGCATCCGCGATATAATGCGGAAAGACACAGGCGTAGACGGCGATGCCCAGCGCATTTCGCAAATGGTCTGGATGCTCTTCATGAAAATCTTTGCCGATAAAGAAGAAGAATGGGAAATTACCATCGATGGCTATGAAAGCCCAATCCCCGAAAATTTAAAGTGGCAAAGCTGGGCCGCTGATGAAGAAGGCTTAACCGGTGATGAACTCATGGATTTCATTAATAATGAATTATTCCCCGCCTTAAAGGAGCTTGATTTTAGTGCCAGTCCCCAGGCGAAGATTATCCGAGCGGTTTTTGAAGATACCTATAATTACATGAAAAACGGAACGCTCTTCCGTCAGGTGATTAACCAAATTAATGGTATCGACTTTAACAGCTCCAGCGATCGACATTTGTTTAATGATCTCTACGAAACCATTTTAAAGGAATTACAAAGTGCAGGCTCTAGCGGCGAATATTATACGCCCAGAGCGGTAACGCAGTTTATGGTGGATATTATTAATCCCCAATTGCAGGAAACTATTTTAGATCCCGCTTGCGGTACGGGCGGATTTTTAACCTGCACCATCGATCATAAAAAGGCTTTGGTGCAAAACGATAAAGACGAACGCGCGCTCCAATCTACCATTCGTGGGATAGAGAAAAAACCTTTGCCGCATTTGCTTTGTACTACCAATTTAATGCTGCATGGTTTTGATGTGCCTGCCGTGCGCCGAGATAATATGCTGAGTAAGCCATATGCCGATTGGGGCGCAGGCGATAAGGTCGACATCATTTTAACCAATCCTCCCTTTGGTGGCGTCGAGGAAGATGGTGTTGGATCTACTTTTCCCCAAAAGTTTAGAACCAAAGAAACGGCTGACCTTTTCTTGGCCCTTATTATCCGTTTATTGAAAGATGGCGGACGTTGCGCCGTGGTCTTACCCGATGGCACCCTCTTTGGCGAAGGCGTAAAAACACGCATTAAAGAAGAGTTAATGGCACGTTGCAATCTTCATACGATAGTGAGGCTACCGAATGGGGTGTTTAACCCCTATACCGGCATCAAAACCAATGTGCTGTTTTTTGAAAAAGGAAGCCCAACCAAAGATGTGTGGTATTTTGAGCATCCTTATCCCGCAGGCGTAAAAAGCTACAATAAAGGCAAGCCCATACACATTAAAGAGTTCGATTTAGAGAAAGCCTGGTGGGCCGATCGTGACAATGAAAAATACAGCCGCCACGCTTGGAAGGTTAGTGCCGAAGAGATTAAAGCACGCGGCTACAATTTAGATATTAAAAACCCCCATCAAGAGAGTGACGATTTAGCCAGCCCTGAAGAAATTTTGGCGGAGTACAATAAATCTGCAAAGCACATTAATCGCATCCAAGAAGAAATTATAGAGGTATTAAGCGAAGCCTTGAAATAAAAACGTCATTCCGCGCTTGATGCGGAATCTGTATCAATGAAACAACTACTAGAACATTTCAAGGAACTAACCGTACACCCTAAAAATGCCGCAGAACTTAAAGGCTTGATCCTTCAATTGGCCATACAAGGAAAGCTGACCAAAAAGTGGCGAGATGAAAACTCGGATGTAGAGCCGGCTTCTGTTTTATTGGAAAAAATTGCCGCTGAGAAAGCACTATTGATTAAGGAGAAGAAGTTTAAAAAAGAAAAAGAACTCGAAGAAATTGCTAAAGATGAAAGTAGCTATAGTTTACCAAGAACATGGCAATATTGTCGACTAGGTAGTGTTATTGAAGTCATTAGAGGAATAACATTTCCAAGTTCAGAAAAATCAAAAATTGATGGGCTAGGCAAAATACCTTGTCTGAGAACCGCAAATGTTCAAAAGGAAATTGATTGGGAAGACCTTTTGTACATAGATAGAAAATTTGTTAAAAGAGAAGACCAAATTTTAAAGGAAGGCGATGTTATCATGTCAATGGCGAATAGTCGAGAGTTGGTAGGTAAAGTTGCGTTAATAGAAAACAAACCACATCGAGATTTCACATTAGGGGGATTTATTTCAGCGTTACGAACTTTTGGATTTGGTCATTCATTTCTGATGGTCATATTAAGAGCCCCTGAAACTAGAAAGGAACTTATTTCAAGTTCAAGTCAAACTACAAATATTGCAAATGTTTCTATCGCAAAACTGAGACCTTTAGTGGTGGCATTCCCACCCCTCGAAGAACAAAAAGCCATTGTCAGCATTGTAAACCGACTATTTACCGAAGTAGAAGCCTTAGAAGCCCAAACCAAAGCGCGCGTCCAGCTCAAAGAAGATTTTGTAAGCTCGGCCTTACAGCAATTGGCCACCGGAGATACCGCAACCGAATGGGCCTTTTTACAAAACCATTTCCGCACTTTTTTTACCGAGCCAAGCGGTATTAAAAAACTACGTGAAAGCATTTTGCAATTAGCTGTGCAAGGTAAATTAACCCGCGCTTGGGGCGCCAGTCATCCCGAACTTGTTTCGGGATCTCATTCTGCCAAAGCCTTATTAGAAAACATAAAAGCCGAGAAAGCTCAACTGATAGCCGTCAAGAAAATTAAAAAGGAAAAACCGCTTCCAGCCATTACCCAAGAAGAGATTCCCTATGCTTTGCCTAAGGGTTGGGAGTGGTGTAGGTTGGGTAATTTAGGAAGTTTCATTAATGGAGATAG
>CBFHVV010000084.1:0-12429 GCA_965658965.1 Croceimicrobium sp. | reverse complement strand
CAAAAAGGCCAGGACAAACTGCTTCTTTCCCATAAAATTACCGGTAGTTTTAATGAAAGCGGCGTGCTCGACGGCTTAATTATCTGCAGCAGCGACGAAACAGCTTTACACCAATCTTTTTTACAGCTGCGAGAAAACGAGGATAAATACCGTAGCTTGTTTGAAAATTCTGCGGTTGGTTTGCTAATCCTCGAAGGTGAAAAAATTATCGATTGCAATACTACCGCGGCCCAGATACTAAAATATCAAGCGCAAGACCTCAAAGGAAAAAGACCTTCGGATCTTTCTCCAAAATTCCAACCCAATGGTGAATTATCCACTACCGCTCATATCAAAGTAGTGGACGCTGCCCTCATGGGGGAAATATCCACCTTTGAATGGGTGCACTTAAATTCCCAGCAAGAAGAAGTTACAGTGGAAATTCACCTTAAACTATTTCACACCGAAAGTAAAGATTTGATATTGGCAACCTGGCTTGATGTTTCTGAGGAAAAAATGAACATCAATAGACTACTGCGACTTTCTGCTGCCGTGGAAAACTCGCCCGTAAGCATGGTTATTACGAATCTAAATGCAGAAATTGAGTACGTGAACCCCGCTGCGCTAAAAATAACTGGCTACTCTAAAGAAGAGCTCATTGGGCAAAACCCTCGTATACTCCAGTCGGGTTTAACTCCTCAAAAAGATTACCAAGAAATGTGGAACGCCCTGAGCAATAATCAAGGATGGCGGGGCGTATTTCACAACAAACGTAAAAATGGTGAAATCTACTGGGAGAAGGTTTTTATCTCTCCTGTAAATAATAGCCATGGCCATGCTACACACTACCTTGCCGTAAAGGAAGATATTACCTTAACTAAGCAATACCTAGAAGCCCTAGAGCAACAAAACAAAACTCTAAAAGATATTGCTTGGACCGAGTCGCATGTTCTGCGCGCTCCCCTTGCGCGTCTTTTAGGACTGCTTGAGCTTTATCGGGAGGAAGCTTTTGATGGAGAAATGAGTGCGAGCAAAATTTTAGACCTAATGAAAGAGGCAGCTTTAGAGATGGATGAAATCATTGGTACTATTAACACCAAAAGTTACGAGCAGCGAAACACGCTAAAATTGCTCCAAAAAAATCCCATCGAATTTTAGTTTAAACGCAAGTTTCGCATAAACCCTGAGCCAGCACTTCAAAAGAATTCACTTTAAAGGCACCGGTATTCAGCTCTATATTTTGCTTTAAAGGCAAACAAAATATCTTTTCACAGCTATCACACTTAAAGTGGATGTGTTGGTGCTTATGTCCGCCCGGCTGGCAGCTATCCTCACACAGAGCATAATAACTTTCTTGCTCATTTGCCGAGGCACGGTGGATTAAACCCTTCTCTAATAAAGCATTAAGCGTACGATAAAGGCTTACCCGGTCCATCGATTTTAAATCGGCTTGTAAACGCGCGTGAGGAATGGCACCCGTAAAGCGAGCAATGCTGTTTAACAAATCCATACGATTAGGAGTGATACGCAAGTTGCGATCGCGCAAACGCTGTTTCAAATCTTCCTCTCTCATTGCTAAAATTTTAAGCCAAAACCCACACTAATATTAATCCCTAAATCGTCGGCAAAATAACGTTGCCGGTTCAAATAATCGCGGTAGGCAATATTAAACAAGTTATCCACTTTGGTAAAAAAATGCCAGCGGTTTTGCCCAATATGCCTTTCGGCAGATGCCTTTACAGACACCAAGTTATAATTAGGAGGCGGTGCTACAAAGTCTTGCGAAGGCAATAAGTGCTTTTGTTCAAAAATAAAGCGATTGGCCAGCTGAAACTCCAGCTTTTCCCATGGGCCCAAACTCGGAATTTGAAAGTTAAGGGCAGCTTTAATACGATTAGGAGGTATAAACACTAAGGGAATATCTTGTTCAATATTATCGCCCTTTAGGTAGCTATAACTTGCATCAAAGCGCAGCGGACCTTGTGGGTCGAAATTGGCTTGAAGCTCTAAACCGCGTAATAAAGCATTGTTTTGTTGATACTTAAAAACAGGAAAAGCCCCACGAATGGTTAACCTAAAGTCGTCTTGCGGCTGCAAATAAATAAAATTACTAATCGGCTGAATGAAGCTTAAGGCCTCAAAATTCCAATGTTTATTGGGGCGATAACTTATGTCGAAGCTGGCCTTAAAAGACTGCTCCGCTTTTAAATTTGGGTCTCCTTCTTCAATTCCGCTTACGCCTTGATGAAGCCCACTACTATACAGCTCATTAATAGCAGGGTTGCGTTGGGAAAAACCCAGGTTAAGATTCGCTTTTAAAGCATTACTAAACTGATAGGCCAGAGCTAGCGAAGCCTTGGGGTTAAAAAAAATGTCGCGGTCGCGGATAACCTCTCTTGGGCTGGTATTACTAATTGCCGCAACGTTTTGGAGAATATAATCGGCCCGAGCGCCTAGGTCTAGCGCCCATTTTTCCCAATGCTTATGTAAGCGAAAAAAGGCACCCCATTCTTGTCGGATATAATCGGGCACCAAAGGTAAAATCCCGGTTTCCGGCACATTATAATTATCACGCAAATTATATTGCATGGCCGTATGCCAATGCCATTTCTTAGCGCTAAGTGCGTGGTACTTAAACTCCCAAAAATGGTTGTTCTCACTAAGGCTTAGCGCCGGTTTAGCACTGCGCTCGGCACGACGAACATCAAACTCTTGCCTCTGGTTAAGTTGCCACGAATAGTTTAATTCTACACCTTGATCTTTATTAATAGTATAAACTTGGCTAAGTTTCACTAAGTGATGCTGTACTTCTTGACGAGGCGCATCGATAGCATACGAAAAATCGTCTTCAGTATAAAAGGGCAGCTCTCGCTCTAAAGCTAATTCTAAGTCACTTAAATTACCAATCTGCGAGCCACGTAAAAGACCTAGCTTACTGCTATTTAAACTATAATATAATTTAGTTTGCCATTTATTGGCATAGCGCTTCTCCAGTTGTACTGTGGTATTGGCCTCTTCCCTGCCGGTATTGCGCAAGTAGTAAGAAGCCGTTCTTTGGTCGCCACTTTTCTTTAAACTGCCAGCCAAGCGCCAGCTTAACCAAGGGCCTTTCTGTTCTACTCGGGCATTTACAACTTGTCCTCTACCATTGCTTTCAAAATGATATTGCGCGGCCCCGTGCAAGTGCGGATCGCTAGGCATAGCTAAAGGCTCGATTAAAACCACACTGCCTAAACTGGAACCCTGGTATTCCACAGCCGCCGAGCCTTTTAGCACCGAAATGCTACCCGCCATTAAAGGATCTATTTCCGGAGCATGATCATTACCCCACTGTTGACCGCTGTGTACTACTCCATTATTTACCAAGCTAATACGGTTACCAAACAAACCTTGCACTACGGGCTTTGAAACTTTAGCACCATTACCCAAACTACTTACACCGTTCAATCCTTCTAAAACCGTAGCCAAATCGCTAGCCGCATCTTCGCTAATCTTATCCGCACTTAAGGACTTTTGGGGCACCAATGCCCTCCCCGCTTGGTCGGCTTTTACGGCTACTTCATTGAGCACTTCATTACTATGATCTAATAGTATGGTTAAAGTGGTATCTACTCTTAAATCTAAAAAAATGCTCCGGGGGCTGCATCCAATGTGAGATACCAATAGATGCAACTCTCCCTCGCATAATTGTTCAAATTCAAAATAACCCTTGTTATCACTTAGCGCACCTTGCTCCCGATCATTACTGTAAATGGTGGCGTTTTCAATACCTACTTTAGACTTTAAATCTAAAATAGTACCGCTAAGCTTAATCTTACACTTCTGCGCAAGCAAAGTACTGCTCGCAAAAAAGGCTAAGACTAAAAGAAGTGTTTTAAGGTTGAACATTCAGGTTAAAACTAACACTAATATCCGTTTCACCGCCTGCTGCTGTAATATCGCCCGCAGCTACGCCATTGGCAAACTTGTCTGGCATATGCAGCAAGGTGATAGTTAAGTCGCCATTGCTAGTATCGCTAGTACTGATATTGGTTACTATGCCTACGGGATTTCCATTTACATCGCTGTCTGCATAGCTCACACTTAAGCCCGCAATAGCGCTTTGATAAAAGAATTGATGCTCTTCCGCTTCTGCAGAAACCTCCTCTGTAATGTCTTCCGCAGGATTCTCAAGTTCGTTTAACAATTGCACGCTAGCTTTATAAGTAGTATTGGCTTTTAAGTCCATCGTTTCTATAGTCGGAGCGGCACCACCATCACCGTCGATATCGCGAAAAAGAAAATTTAATGTGTCTTGCTCATCAGCTGAAACTAGTTGCCACTTTAAGGTGGTAATAAGTTCCTCCTCATTGGGAATCACTGGCGTTTCGGGCTCATCCTCACTACATGCTACCATTGCGCTTAGCGCTAAGGCTGCGGACAAAAACTTTAAACTGCTCTTCATAATGCTATTTATTTTTGGCAAATATACTTACAAATGCAACATTGTTGCATTTAACCAAGTTAAAGTCAGAAAAAAATGAGTCCGCCTAAAATAAGTGATGCTTTGTGCCAAGAATAACAATACTTTTAGTATCCTAATTCTCGGATCAGAGCCAAAGTATTTTCAGACTCTTAATTTACTCTAAAGTCTTGGCTTTCAAATCAAAATATCAATTATGAAAATTAAAATTTGCTTTATAATGTACCCCTGGGAACGGGTAAGTCCCTCACAAGATTCCACGCTACGAATAATTCATGAGGCAGTTAAGCGCGGGCATGAGGTTGCCATTACCCACCCTTCTAATCTTACCATTCGCGATAGTGTTACCCTGAGCTTGTGCAAAACTATTCAGCCCATCGAAAAAATGACTACCAGTGTAAAAGGCTTTTACAATACGGTTCAGTTTGATAATGATATGCGGGCCCTGCAAGAGTTCGACGTAATATTTATGCGCGACAATCCACCCTTAGACGGCTTGGTGCTAAACTTTCTTGACTCTATTAAACACGATGTTTTTGTAATTAACGCCGTAGATGGTTTACGCGAAGCAAATAATAAAATTTATACCGCATCCTATTATGACCCAGAGCGCGAATTAATCCCCGCCACCTTTGTTTCTAAAAACATAGAATATCTTTTACGCATTATTAATGAGTCGCCCAATGAGAAGATGATTATGAAACCTCTCGATGGTTATGGTGGCAGCGGTGTAATTGTAATTGAAAAAGCGGCGATGCAAAATATTCGCTCATTACTCGACTTTTACATCAATCGCGAAAAAGGGGTTTCCAACTACGTAATTTTACAAGAATATATCGAAGGCGCGGAGGAAGGAGATGTGCGCATTCTTATGCTCAACGGTGAACCCATTGGTGCTTTACGCAGAAGGCCAGCTGCTGGCGATGCTCGCTCAAATATTTCGGCTGGTGGCACTGTGGAAAAGTATAAGCTTACCAAAGCCGATAAAATTCTCTGTGAAAAAATTGGCCAGAAACTAGTTCGTGATGGCATTTACTACGCTGGCTTAGACCTAATTAATGGCAAGCTGATAGAGGTGAACGTGATGAGTCCTGGCACTATTACCGATATCAATAAGTTAAATAAAGTGAAGCTACAAGAAAATATCATTAACTATTTAGAGCGGGTTGTTAGTGAGCGCAAACGACTAAAAGATGATTTCAGACCGGAAGATTTAATAGAAAATGCAGAAGCTTAAGATTGCCGAAATTATTCGCTTAATTGAAGCGGAAGAGACCTTTGAGGCAGAAGCCTTGGATAAGTCATTTAGCATAAAGATAAATCGCTATGTACCCTTTATATGCACTGCCATTCACGATGGTGGTAACTTGCGCAGTGAACTGAAACCAAAAATTGCTCTAGACGACTACGAGCGCTGGTACGAAGAAGACCCTCATACTGGCTCTTTCATAGATTCTATGCCAATTACACTTATTGGTCATGATTCTCGTTTTGAATACGACTTAAATCGCAGGCCAGAGTCTTGCATTTACGAAGAAGCCTGGGGTAAGAAGGTCTGGAAAAAAGCGCTAAGCCCTAAAGAGAAACAAAGCAGCCTTAAAAAGCATGAAAACTTCTTTCGTGTGGTAAAAGCCTTGGTCTCCAAAGTGAATGAGCGCTATGATAATTGTGTGGTTTATGATATCCACTCTTATAACTATCAGCGCTGGGAGCGTCCCGTTCCGCTCTTCAATATTGGTTGTGAAAAGATAGACCGCGCCCTTTACGGGGAGGTTATCGATCATTGGCAAAAAGAACTTTCCCAAATAAAACTGGCTGGCGTAGAAAACCAAACCGCTATCAATGATGTTTTTTTTGGCCGTGGCTATAATCTCGAATTTATAACCAGCAACTTCCCCAACGTTTTAGTCTTAGCTACCGAAATTAAAAAGGTGTACAGCAACGAGCTTACCGGTGAGGATTACCCAAAGCTAATCCGCGATTTACAGCAAAAGCTTAAGAATGCCATCCTCAAAAATGCTCACTTCTATAACGAGAAACACAGTACATGGCATTCGAAATCAAGTGGCCGACTTTTAGATCGCAAGGCCGATCCTGCCATTTTTAAAGTAGATAAAGAGCTACATCATTTATTAAAAAACTTTGAACTACTAGCCTTCGTAAACCCCATAAATACGGGCACTGAGTTTAATAAGTTAGTGAAAAGCAAATTTACCGAAGCGCCGAAATTTCGCTACAGCCCCATAAAGGTTAACACCTTTGAACTTAAGCAGCAACTGGCGGCTTTACGCACTTCCGACATTTCTGATGTTTCTATTCGCCACTTGTACGAGTCGGTAATCAATAGTTATTTCGATAAAATCGATTTACTAGGCTCGCTTAAAAGTCGCAAATTTCTTTATAATTCACTGCGCTATTTTGGTCGCCCAAGCAAAACCGATTTGCTTAATGCTGAATATATTTTGCACCTCCCTGCTATTCCTAGTGAGCCCAAACGCCCGCCTATCTTGCATATTGATAAAGCGATGGAAATCTTTAAAGAAGGCTTGGCAGACTATCAGCTAGACAGTAAAATTGAGCTTAGCAATAAAGTAATCTCGCAGGTAATGGTACTAAACTCGAAGCGCACTATTTTAATTCGTCCCGATGCGAAATTCACCCGCCGCGAGATACACGCTTTAATTGAACATGAAATTGGTGTACACATGGTTACCACCATGAACTCCAATCTGCAACAGTTAAAGGTGTTTAACCTGGGCTTGCCTGTAAACACTAAAACCCAAGAAGGCCTAGCCATTTTATCGGAATACCTCAGCGGAAATTTAACCCTTAAGCGACTGCAAAAACTGGCCTTGCGAGTGGTGGTAACTGACATGATGTGCAGTGGTGCCGATTTTTTAGACTGCCTCAATTACTTACAGCAAGAACGAAACCTCAGCAGTAATGAGGCTTATACTATCGTGACCCGTATTTTCCGTGGTGGCGGTTTCACTAAAGACTACCTTTACCTAAGTGGTTTTGTGAGTGTTTTTAAGCTTTTCAACGCCAATCACAACTTAAAACCGCTCCTAGTGGGCAAGGCTTCTTTGGAGTTTTATGATATTATACGAGAAATGATGGACCGAGAAATTGTGGCCAGCCCGCGCTATCTTACTAAAAGCATTTTTATAGATGAGAAAAAAGAAGCAGATCCCATCTACGAATATATTTTAAGTGGTTTGAAATAGGGCTGAGGAGTGATCCTTCTTACTTAGTAATCCCTACTTATATACTTAATTTTGCATGAAGACAAACTATTATCATGCCTAGTCCAGACACAGAGGCCATTCTAAAAGATCGCTTTCCCGTGAGTGGTATGACTTGTGCCGCCTGCGCTAGTAGCATCGAATCTGTACTACGACAAACCGAAGGCATTTCTAAGGCCGAGGTAAACTTTGCCACCAAAGACCTTTGGGTAGAATATAAGCCACAAACGAATGCCAGTAAGATTCAGAAGACTTTGCAAGCGGTGGGTTACGATCTTATCTTAGAAAGTGAAGAGCAAGAAGAACGCAAGGAAGAAGCTCAAGAAAACTACTATCAGAATCTAAAAAAGAGAACTGCTTGGTCTGTAGCTTTGAGCTTGCCCGTTTTTGTAGCTTCCATGTTTTTTAGCCGCTGGACTTATACCCCCTGGCTTTCCCTCGCCTTCAGCATCCCCGTTTTATTTTATTTTGGCGCCCCTTTCTACCAAAGAGCTTGGAAGCAACTTAAACACGCCCGAGCCAATATGGACAGCCTTGTGGCGCTAAGCACGGGCATGGCCTTTATTTTTAGCATTATCGCTACCTTTTTTCCACAGCTTTGGACCCATCAAGGATTAGAGGCTCACCTTTATTATGAAGCGGCAGTTGTAATTATCAGTTTTGTGAGTATTGGTAAACTTTTGGAAGAAAGGGCTAATTCTCAAACTTCTTCAGCGCTTAAAAAGCTGATGGGCTTACAAGCAAAACAGGTTACGGTTATTCGCAATGGTGAAGAAAAAACCCTCCCTATCAAAGACCTCAACTTGGGTGACCTCCTTTTGGTAAAACCTGGGGAAAAAATACCAGTAGATGGTTTGGTTAAAGCCGGTAGTTCTTACGTAGATGAAAGTATGATTAGTGGCGAGCCTCTTCCCCTTCTTAAAGAAAAACGCTCGCAGGTTTTCAGTGGCACCACCAACCAACAAGGGAGTTTAAAGGTAATCGCGCAAAAGCTTGGCGGTGAAACCCTCTTGGCCCAAATAATTAAACGGGTTCAGGAAGCACAAGGCTCCAAAGCGCCCATTCAAAAAAAAGTGGACAAAATTGCCAGCATCTTTGTTCCGGCGGTACTGCTTATTGCCATCCTCTGCTTTGCTATTTGGTATTTCTCAGGTTTAGAAAATGCTTTTGCCTACGGACTTGTTAATGCCATCTCTGTATTGGTAATTGCCTGCCCTTGTGCTTTGGGATTAGCTACTCCCACAGCTGTAATGGTAGGAATAGGACGAGCAGCAGAGCAAAATATGCTCATTAAAAATGCTGAGTGCCTAGAGATTGCTAAAAAGGTAAACCACTTAATTTTAGACAAAACTGGGACCATCACCCAAGGTAAAGCTCGCATTAGCGATATAAAAACCTTCGGCGCTGGCGCCGACAAATTAGGCTACCTCTTAGCCATGGAAGCGCAAAGCGATCATCCTTTGGCACAAGCGGTTTTGCTCTATCTAAAGGAAAAAGGCATTAAAGCACAGAGCATTCAAAATCTAATCAATCAGGCAGGCCAAGGCCTCTCGGCAGAGGATAAGGAAGGGAACTTATACTTAGCTGGTAACGAAAGCTTGCTTTTAAAACACGGCCTAAGCCTAAGCCACGCGCAGCAAGCGCTGTGTAAAAAGTGGCAAGAGGAAGCAAAAAGCTTGGTGTTTTTCGCCAACGACAATGGTATTTTGGCAATCCTCGCACTAGAAGACAGCTTAAAGGATGATTCCCTTGCTGCCATTCGCGAGCTACGAAACATGGGCCTCGAGCTTCACCTAATTAGCGGAGATAACATCGGGACGGTGCAGCACCTGGCCGAAAAACTTGGCATTAATAATTACCGAGGTGGGCAGATGCCCCAAGATAAATCCGAATACTTAAAGCATTTACAAGCGCAAGGAAAACTCGTGGCGATGGTAGGCGATGGAATAAATGATGCCGAAGCTCTCGCCCAAGCGGACCTTAGTATCGCCATGGGGCATGGTTCAGACATTGCCATAGATGTAGCCCAAATCACCATCAGCAACTCCAGCTTAAGCACTATTCCTAAAGCATTTAGGCTTTCGCAGAAGACCATACGCACTATCAATCAAAATCTTTTTTGGGCCTTTATTTATAATATTATTGGCATTCCCGTGGCTGCTGGCTTGCTTTATCCTAGCTTCGGCTTTTTATTAAACCCTATGATAGCGGGGGCTGCCATGGCTTTTAGTTCAGTGTCGGTGGTCAGCAATAGTTTACGTTTAAAAAATATCAAAATTTAAATTCATGATCGAGAAAAAGTTTAAAACCAATATCAATTGCAATAACTGTTTAAACTCCGTTACTCCTTTTTTAAATCAGGAAATGGATATTGAGGAGTGGCAAGTGGACTTAGAACATCCTGATCGTGTTTTAAGCGCTAGCCTAGAGGAAGACGAACCAAATTTGGTGATTGATGCCATTGAAAAAGCAGGTTTTAAGGCAGAGTTAATAGAGGCCTAGATTTTTTATTCTTCGAAAAAGACTAAAAAAAGGCTCTAGCTTATCTCTTTAATTTACAGAAGGTCTTATATTTATTGCCCTAAATCTTACGCATGCGCAAAATCGCTTTTCTCCTTTTTTTCTTGATTGGAGGTCTCGCTCAGGGGCAGACGAGCTATTATTTTTGTGTTGAAAGCGAAGACTATGAAACCTTTAAAGCGAAAGTTGACTTTAAAAGTTTAGACTTTGGAGAAACCGCGGCGCGGCAAATGCTGATCAACGAATTAAACAACAGCCTCGACGCAGAATTAAAGATAACAACCTATAGTCCTAAAACTTGTCCTTGCAAGGCCGATTGCCAAGAACTACAAATCGGTGCTAAAGATTGGGATGGTAATTTTGGGGATAACGACTTTAGCGTTTCGGGCAGTTACGGCTCTGCTGTAGAAATTGCCGATGTGCTCATTAGTAGTGGTCAAGAGCTCCTCAATAATCCTGGGCGTTTTTTAATGGATCGCGTTTTTGGATCTAAATAAAACAAGTAACTAAGTTTTGTAATGGCAAGAGCTCTCAAGTTCTTTCTTTGCTCTCATTCTTAACAGGCAGTGAAAAAGACAAACTGCCAGGGATCTTCTCAAATTTTAATCCCTACAAAATGCAAGAGCCTCAAATCACTACCCCTTATCAAAAAGCGCTAAGCTTTCCAAAAGCTCCTTAAAGCTCGGGCGTTCTTGCACCGCTTCCTGACTGCAACGAGCAATTAAATTCAACCATTTCTCCCTTAAGGGTTCTGCTAATTTTGCGCTGGGAACAAGACCTAAAACATCTTCCACTAAACAGGCAAAAGCCCGTAGCTCCACCCGCTCAATGAGAGGTGCTAAATCAGAACTTCTACTGTAACAGCTTGCGGCTCCGAAATCGCCTAGAAGGCATTCGGTCTTATCATTTACCAAAATATTGTGCGCATATAAATCACCGTGATTAATGCCTTTGGCATGCAACTGAGCGCTCACCGAAGCTATACTGCGAGCGATTTTCAACAGATCTTCTGCTGTAAGAACCATCTCTTCTCCAAACACGTCTCGCGTACAAGACTCCAAGCTAGGCGGATTGCCTAAATTCACAAACTCCAGACCAATCAGCTCCATCAGCAAGCCATTTTTTCCGTCTGGATGATCCTTAATTTTCCCTAAAATAGGAATGAGATTTTGATGAACCCCTGCAGCAATCGAAACCTCCATTTCGTCTTCCGCCAGCCCATCACTAGTAACATCGCCCTTAAAAACCTTAAGCGCAACCTCGCGACTTTCAGCCGGCCACTCGGCTCGAGAAATCAGCCCCGAAGCTCCTTCACCAAGCAGTTCCTTTACTTTAAAATCCTCCCAATTAAAAGAGGCAAAGTCGGCCTTAACAGGAATAGCATGAGCCGCAGGATTAGCACCAAAAGCTACCCAAGATAGTTTGGGTAGAGTAAAAAGCCACTTGGGAATACTATTCAATTGATTGGCCGAAACTCTTAAAAGCTCCAAATTTTTACAGGAAGCCATTTCCGCAGGTAGTTCCTGTAAGCGATTCCCGGCCAAGGCACATTTTTGCAAAAGATGGCAATCGCCAATACTCTTCGGTAGAGACTCAATTTTATTGTCGGTTAAAATTAACCAGCGCAATTTGGGTGGAAATACATTTTCTGGAACCTTTACGAGACGGTTCGATTTAAAACCAACCATGCTTAGCTCTGGCAACTCGCGTAAAATTTTAGGAAAGACCTTAAAGTGATTGGCCGCGAAAAATAGGATTTTAAGCTTTTTTAAAGAGCGGATACTATCAGGCAGTTCCGACAATTGATTCCCCGATAAATCTAAAACCTCCAAGCTTTCAGAAAGACTAAGAATTTCTTCAGGGAAAACCTTTAAATCACAAGCCAGCTTTAAAGTTTTACTACCTTCTAATTTTCCTGCTCTTAAATCTTCTAAAGTATGCGCCATATCCCGTAAAATCTGCCGCGAATTTAACTAAAGCATCCGCTAAACTGAGGTTTATCGTCTGGGGAATCCTGCAGCTCATTCTAATTTATGCAAATCATAAAAACGCAGCAGCCTTGATCATTAACTGCCTTTATTTATCTGGATGCTGGCTTCTCCCCATGAACTGAAACCGAGTCATTCTCCCTTAAAACTAACCAAAGCCTAAAATTGCTTAAAATTGAAAAGCTATAAATGGTAGCCGACCAAAACATTCCGCCTAACTTTGAAGCGGAAAACG
>CBFHVV010000083.1:0-12558 GCA_965658965.1 Croceimicrobium sp. | reverse complement strand
TGTGGGGGATCACCCTCTCAGGCCCCCTACCTATCGTTGCCTTGGTGAGCCGTTACCTCGCCAACGAGCTAATAGGACGCATGCCCATCTCTATCCGCCGAAGCTTTAATTACAATCAGATGCCAGATCGTAATACTATGGGGTATTAATCCGAATTTCTTCGGGCTATCCCCCTGATAGAGGTAGGTTGCATACGCGTTACGCACCCGTGCGCCACTCGTCAGCATCCGAAGACCTGTTACCGTTCGACTTGCATGTGTTAGGCCTGCCGCTAGCGTTCATCCTGAGCCAGGATCAAACTCTCCGTTGTAAGATCATTTGTATCCTCAAGTACTCAATAAAATTAACGAGCTTTATTTTACCTTTTGTGCTTTCCTTATCAATATTTTAAAGAACTTCTCTTGCTTTTTTAGCGGGTGCAAATGTAAAAACTAATTTTACATTACACACTATCTTTTTGAAATTATTTTGATAAAATTTTAAGTGCTTTTTCAACTGCTTTCACAAATCTAAACATCCAAAATTTTTACTCAAAGAACTTCCTTTTTACAAGGCCACATTCCTTCCGAAATGGGTCGGCAAATATAAGACGAGTTTTCTTATCGACAACCCTATTTTAATAAATTTTATGACAAATACTTCTTAAAAAGGCTTCCAACTGTCTCCGCCCAAAAAAGCAATGAGTCCCTAATCAACAAAAGCACTTAATTATCAATGCTTAAGCTACCGAGAACAGCCAGTGGCCCAAGTCTTATGGGTTTTGAGAACTGATGGAAAAAGTTTTCCCATTCACCAATGGAACCGAGTTTTTCGCAAAATTGTAGATGTATTGTGCCATATCTTGCGGTTTAGAAGCAGCCGATAAGTCTGGGAAAGCCGCTTTAAACATCTCCGTCTCGGAAGATCCCAAGGCCAAAGCATTCACAAAGATTTCCCTATCGCGTAATTCTTCTGCCAAACACTCCACAATTATGTTTAGTGCTCCTTTTGAACTGCTGTAAACAGATAGCCCCGGAAACTTCATGCTTCCACCCACACCACCTACACTGCTGATAGCTAAAATCTGACTTTTTAAAGGCATAATATCTACCAAGGCTTGACTTAAGAAGTAGGGCGCCATCACATTGGTATGATAAACCATCTGCATATCCTGGGGAGTCATCTCCTTAAAGGGCTTATTTATAAAGCTTGCAGCATTATGAATAAGTATGTCTATGCTAGAAACAGCAGCCATAATTCTAGCGCTAGCATCTTCCCAATCATTAATATCTACTTCTAAGGCCTTAATATTCGGATGACCATCTGCGTAAGCATTTACCTGCCCCGCATTACGACTTAAGGCATATACCTGATAACCCGCCTCTGCGAAAATTAATACTAACTCTTTTCCTATACCGCGGCTGGTTCCGCTAATTACTACTGTTTGCATATATATATAAATAAAAAAGCCCCGGTGATGACCGAGGCTTAGTAATTTGTGTGCTTATTAGAGCAACATATTTAATGGATTCTCTAAAATGTCTTTAACCGTATTTAAGAATGCTGCACCACTAGCGCCATCCACTACCCGGTGATCGCAACTAAGGGTCACTTTCATCACATTACCCGGAACAACTGCTCCTTCTTTAACTACGGGCACCTGCTTAATACCACCTACGGCCAAAATACAAGCATCGGGGGCATTTATAATTGCCGTAAATTCCTCAATCCCGAACATGCCCAAATTTGAAATAGTAAAGGTATTACCCTCCCACTCGCTTGGCTGTAGTTTTTTATCGCGTGCTTTACCAGCAAACTCTTTGGCTTGCGTATTAATGGTTGCTAAACCTTTCTGATCGGCATTTCGGATAACGGGAACTAATAGTCCTTCGTCAACAGCTACTGCCATACCAATATTAATCTCATGATTACGGCGAATGGTATCGCCCGCCCAACTTGAATTAATAACTGGGTGTTGTTTAAGCGCAACTGCACAAGCCTTAATCACAAAATCGTTAAAACTTATTTTTTGAGGCGCTACCGCATTAATGCGTTTACGCGCATCAATCGCATTATCCATATCAATATCCATGGTGAGATAAAAATGGGGCGCGGAGAACTTCGACTCACTTAAACGACGGGCAATAGTCTTACGCATTTGTGAAACATTCACTTCGTCGTAAGACATCCCTTCTGGCGCTGCTCCTGCAGATGCCATATTAACTTGAGGCGCAGCTGCACTTGAACTAGCGGGGGCCTTGTATTCATCCACATCTCGCTTTACAATGCGGCCACCTTCGCCAGATCCTTTAACTTGGCTAATATCAATTCCTTTGTCCTCAGCTAACTTGCGAGCCAGAGGCGAGGCCTTAAGCCTAGAGCCATCACTGTTTGAATCTGAAGTTGCCGCTTCCTGCTCCGAAGATTGTGAAGAGACGGATGATTGAGAACTTTCCTGCTTCTTATTTTCCGTTTTGCTTTCTGCTGTAGTATCCTCCTTATTTTCTGCTTCCGCAGATGCGCCACTATCACCATCAAGTAAAGAACTGATATCTTCTCCTTCTTCTCCTAAAATTGCTAAGATCGAATCTACTGGAGCGGTATCGCCTTCATTTACACCAATATGTAATAAAACACCTTCTTGAAAAGCCTCAAACTCCATGGTTGCTTTATCCGTCTCAATCTCTGCCAACAGATCGCCTTCTTCTACTTTATCGCCAATCTTTTTATGCCATTGCGCTACCGTGCCTTCTTCCATGGTATCGCTGAGGCGGGGCATGTTTACTACTTCTGCCATTTGATCTTGTTTAGTGGGTTTTTACAAAAGGATAGTCCTCTTGAATGTATACGTTTTTATACAGGTTGTCTGCAGTTGGATATTCAGATTCATCAGCAAACTTCACGCACTCTGCCACCAAATCCTTCACACGCTGCTCGATTTCCTTTAATTCTTCTTCGCTTGCGTACTTCTTATCTTGGATAACTTTATGAACGATCCCAATCGGGTCACGCTTCTGGAACTCGGCTACCTCTTCTTTGGTACGATAATGTTGCGCATCGCTCATCGAGTGTCCTTTATAACGATACGTGCGCATCTCTAATAATGTTGGACCATCGCCTTTACGGGCACGGTCAATGGCTTCTTGCATGGCTGGGTAAACGATAGTTGGATCCATACCGTCTACTGGTTCGCAAGGCATTTCATAGCCTAAGCCCAATTTGTATAAATCGCTATGATTCGCAGTACGGGCAACCGATGTCCCCATAGCATAGCCATTATTCTCAATAATAAATACCACGGGTAACTTCCAGAGCATGGCCAAGTTCATGGTTTCGTGGAAACTTCCCTGACGAGTAGCTCCGTCTCCCATATAACACAAGGTAACCCCGCCAGTCTCCTTATACTTATCTGCAAAAGCGAGACCCGCACCTAATGGAATTTGACCGCCAACGATACCATGGCCGCCGTAAAAATTATGTTCTTTAGAAAACATGTGCATTGAACCACCATTTCCCTCTGAGGTTCCAGTTACTTTTCCACAAAGCTCAGCCATAATTTTCTTAGGGTCTACGCCCATGGCAATCGGTTGCACATGATTACGATAAGCGGTAATCATTTTATCGTTTTCTTCCATGGCATAAACCGCACCAGCTAAAACTGCTTCTTGTCCATTATATAAATGTAAGAATCCGCGAATTTTCTGCTGGATATATAGGGCCGCGGCCTTATCTTCAAATTTTCTCCAAAACAGCATCTCCTCATACCACTGCAGGTATATCTTCTTCGTAATTTTTTTCTTGGCCATTATCTATTTCGTTTATGCGGGCGCAAATTTATATAAAAAGCTTACAGCCTCTTAGTCTTTTGGCAAGTGACTTTTCTCAAATGCAAAAGGCAGTAAATTTTGCACGCCTTCCGCAAGGTAAACTTGCTGACTTTGAGGGTGTTTTAATAAAATACTAATTGGTGAATTTTGCTTTTGCTGATATTCAGAAATTACCTGCAGACAAGAACCACAAGGAAAGGGAATATGTTCAGCGCGACTGGGTACAGTTACGGCGATAGCTAAAACTTTTTGATTGGGATAATTTGCTCCGGCCCAAAATATTGCAGTACGTTCTGCACACAAACCACTCGGATAAGCGGCATTCTCTTGGTTTGAACCTATTACTATTTCACCCGAATCTAGCAGAAGCGCAGCGCCTACTTGAAAATTACTGTAAGGTGAATGACTACCTTGGCGAGCCGAATCTGCCTGCTGTACTAATTCTTGCCAATCTTTGCTTAATTCTTCTAATTGAAAATCCTGCAAACGACAAGTTATATTTATATCTCCCTTATTATTCATACCGACTATTCTCCTTGCTCAAAATTAAAGAGCAGGCTAAAGCGTAAAGTATTCTCTAATGGAGACCTTACCACTGGGGAAGCTGGAATTAGATACGCAAAGTCTAATCCAAATACATTGTACTGAATTCCAATACCAATGGTAAAGTATTGTCTACCACCTTTTTCTGCGTCCTCAAATTGATAGCCACCACGAAAGGCAAACTTCTCATCGTACCAGTATTCCGCACCCACATTATAAATTATTTCTTCGAGTTCTTCCGAAAAACCACCCGGTGCGTCGTTAAAAGACTGAAAAACACCGGCAAAGGCCGAAACGTTATCATCTACTCCAGCGGTTACCTCACCATTATCATCGCGTAAAGGAGGTGTTGGTACCAGCAGTTTATTCAAGTCCGCATAAAAAGAGAACTTATTGTACCGATCAATTTCCAAGTGATAGCCTGCGCCTAAACGCATATTAGCAGGTAAAAAATCTGCTGACTCTTGAGATGTACCATAGGATATTTTTCCGCCAACATTACTGACGTTTAATCCGGCTGAAAAACTTTGGTATTGGCCACCGCCCATGCTTATGCGCTTTCCTTGATAATAAAAACCTAAATCGGCAGCAAGGGAGGATCCAGGAGTAGTTTCAATTCCTGCCGTTTGCAATCCATTCGTTAAATCGCTGTAGATAAAACGCAAGCCCACTCCCATACTAAAATACTCACTTAACTTTAAGCCATAACCTGCATTAAGTGTTAGCTCATAAGGCTGACCTGTCCCCTGTGGACTATTGTTTTCATCGCGGAAATTTATCTCACCTAAAGAAAAGTAGCGCATCGCTAATGCTAAACCCTGACGGTCATCAAATTTAAAGGCGTAAGACACATGGGCAAGATTTATATCATTCACTAGTCGGTTAAGCCAAGGCGTGTAAGATAAAGATAGCGAACGTGCATCTTCTTCAAGAAAGGCCAATTTTGCTGTATTCCAATAGACCGCGTTTACGTCTGGTAGAGTGGCCACTCCTACGTCTCCCATACCACCAGCTCGCGCATCTGGGGAAACCGCAATAATCGGAACAGCTGTTGAAATGGTTCTTAATGACTCGAAGTAACTTCCGTCTCCTTCTAAGGCGCCGAATTGAGCCTTTAGACTCCCAATACTTATTGTTAGAGCGCATAAAAACGCTAAAATTTGTTTCATCATTTATTTTTCAGGTTGGCAAAAATAGATTAATAATAATTAAGGGGCTTAACGTAAAATAACGAGTTTCTCATATTCATCTGCCTGACTATTATCAGACTGACTTCTCACTTTTAGACGATAGATGTAAACACCCTTACCAATTTTATCTCCATAATCGTCTAGTCCATCCCATTTTATCCCAGTTACTCGGTTCCCAAGGGAATTAACCTGCTGGTTAATCGTCTTAACCAATTTCCCAGAAACAGTAAAAACCTGCACCTGGACCTCTAAGTTTTGGTTAGCACGATTATGTTCAAATTGAAACTCTGTGTAATTCGTAAAGGGATTAGGGTAGTTAAGCACTCGTCGCAAGGCAAGGTCCGCACTCTCGGCAACGATGAAGTCCGTGCTCACTTCGCTGGGATTATTGTAAATATCAAAGGCGCGCATCTCAATGGTATAATCGCCCGGCTCTAAATCGAACAATTGGTATCTCAACTCACCTGAGCGGTACGAGTTTAAATCAGCTTCGTAAAATTCGTTGAGAATATAAGGTTGATCCGTCTTATTATTCAGCACCGCCCTTAAATCTTGCCCTACACCATTACCTACGGTATTAATTCCCGCCGAATCAGAAAGTCGAGCGTATATAAAAGGGGATTCACCCGTAATGCCTCCTCTTACAAATGATGCATCATTCATAAAGAGTTCAATCTCTGGGCCCTCGCTATCTGTTGGTGCATCATCATCATAACCACCTACCAAAATACTATCATAAGCACCAGCGGCATCACGCTCTAAGGCATCGAATGCATAATAACTAATTCGTCCATTGCCGAACTTATAGTTTATCCCTAAAGGAACCCTGAATTCTACTTTAAAATCTCCGTTTAAGACCTCCACTTTGCCCCTATAAATAAGAGAGTTTTGCTCGCTAAAGCTTAAAGTTGGCCCAACACCGTCATTGTTTAAGGTTTTACGCTCTGATTCCTTGTCGAAGACGCTGACACTTAAAATACCACTAAAATCGGATAGTTTAGAGCCATCCAAATCTTGTACTTCCCCTTCAATCTCTACCAAGGAAAGGGCCTTTGCCGTATCTTGTAAAGCGCTTGCTAGGGGCTTACCATTAATGGCCTTTGTAGCCACTTTGTTATAGGGCACCGCTAGCCTTAAGGCTGGATCGCCAATTAGGGAAAACTTAGTTTTTGTACTGCGACCAATTACCTTACTATCGTTTTTTGCAGCACGTATAATTTGACCAAGTGTTTGCGGATTACCATCGGGGCGTACCAGAATGGTATCAAAAATAGCTTCGTTTAAATCCACTGCACCTTGCGCCCCAACTACTCTAGTTGTTGATAATAAAGCAATGGCACCTCCCCTAGGGCTAATTAAAAGTTGCTCTCCGGCAGATACGCGTTTAGGATCGTCAAAGCGGGTAAATTCGCAGGTAATGGTTAAAAATAATGAGAGGGCATCGATATTAGTCCAAGAATTAACGTCTACCAACTGAAGAAGCTTTTCGGACGAAAGTCCAATTTCGCCACCATGACCGATGTAATTTACCAAAAGGCAGCCACGCTCTACTGTACGGAACATATCGCGCCTTGCTTCTGGATAACTTTGACTACCAGTAGTTGTTTCCTGTCGGTAGGCATCGGTGTAAATCTTTTCTATATTGTAAGAAGATGAAGTTGCCTTAGCCTTCTTTTCAAGGTTCTCTGAACCGATTACAAATTTTGTTTCCCAAAATTCATCTACATCATCGGCCATTAAAAGAATGCGGTTTTGCCAATCACCGAAGCGATTCTCGCCCGCAACATATCTTTTTATCTTATTAACGTAAACCTGCGCTTGTTCTAGAGTTTCGACCGGAATACGACCGACTCCTATGTCCATAACCGAAAAGCTAAAATTAGTTGCCTCGCCATTGTCCATATAAGCGAAATAGTCATCGGTAATAAAAGAGGCCCCTAAAGAAAAAGAGAAATTAGATTGATAGGTTGGAACAAAGTTGGTGTTGCCCGTTAAACGATCTTTATAATCATAAGAGGCATCGCCGAAGAGCAGGACATATTTAAAGCGATTATCAGATGAGCGGTCGTACAGGTCTCGAATAAAGTCGCGAATAGCGGTGAGGTCGGCTCCACCACTTCCGTATTCATTGTATACCTGCTCTACACTTACCACACTAGAAACCACATTTTCTTGGTCAGTATGAAAATCTGCCAAATCTTTAGCAGCAGGTATAAAGTTAGAATGGCTGATGACAATCATTTCAGGAATGGCCATTCCATGCAAGTTCTGCGCTTCAACCGCATCTACATAAGTAGGGCTATTAAAATTACTACCACTAAAAGCCACATACTCTTTTAGGCTGCTAGCATCAGCATTAAAGCTATAGCTTGAATTAGCTTGATAAGAACCATTAATTTCTGAGATATTAGCTACATCCGTTACATCCCAAACTGTCAAATTGCTGGGCGCCTGAGCAATTGTATACTCAACGATATTTCCTGCGGCAACAGAGCGGGCATCTCTAAAATGCAATTCATTAGAAATTCCTGCAAAAGTTAATTGTCGCCTTACATTAATAACCACCTTGTCTAACCAAGCAACACCACTTGGATTTGCGCTATTATCGTAGCTTAAGTTAAGTGTAATATTCGCGCCTTGCGGCAGAAAGGTAGTGCGTTGTGCTTCCCTTTGAACGAAATTTGGGTAATCTCCAAAAGTATTATAGGCGGGAATGGTATTCGCTAGAATTTGCTGATTGGCATAGCGAGTATTCATCACAGTATTACCTGAACTGGCTCTACCCACAACATCAACCAAGAGTTGAGCCGGCTCACTATTAATAATATTTGGGAAATTAAAACTGTAATTATAACTGAGGGTAAATTCAAAGACATCTCCAAACCATTGTCGTCCGGTTCCCACTAAGTTTACATTTTCATCTTCAACCGCTGCATAGTCATCGAAACTATTTACCTGAACTTGGGGATTACTTAAACTAGCTTGACTATTAGGTAGTTTACCAGTACCCTTGCCAACCTGGATAAAATAATAATTCGCATCTCTATATATATTGTGCGTGTAATTATAGCGTGCATTGCCCTCCTGATAGGAGAAACTATGCGGTCCTTGCGCGTAAAACAGAATGTAGTCGTTGCCGTTGAATAATCCATCATTATTTAGGTCATTAACTTTTAAGGCCTGTTCGATTAAATCAACCGGACGACTCGCAGTAAAGGCTTCGGGCAGCATGCCTCCACCATTACCTGCAATACGGATGGAATTTATACTTACCTCACCATTCCCAATATTATTCGTAGCCAAATAATTGGGTGTTATTTTATAGATGCCAGATTTGGAAACCGAGAGTTTATGCCATCCTTCCTGATTCAACAATGAATTACTTAAACTTTTCTGTAAGCGCCTATTTGGTGGAATAGCTGGTAAATCCTTTGAAGAAGAAGCAATAGAATAGGAAACTAAACGGCTTTTCACCCCATCTATAATTGCAAAGGGGTAAAAACAATAACCCAGACTCATACCCCTTTCCTGAGATATACCCCTACCCAAAATAATTTCTGGCACTGACTGGAATTTAAAATTTTCTAGAGCCGCTAGCTCTGGAACGGGTATCGGCTCCCAAACCAATTTATCTAATTTTAAGCCCTTATAGGTAGGGAAGTTTGGTGGCACTAGCGCACAAAGTTTGGGAACGTTTGGTTGCTTAGGATCAAAATCTGCTCCTTCAAAGTAAATTTGCTTTTGCAATTTCTCAGGTCCCACCGAGATAGGATTCAACCAATTAATCTTGTTTGTCACGGATCCAACTCCTTGAGATTTAAGTCCGTAGCCCAATAAAAGAAAAAGTAAAATATAACTAAATGAGTAGATTGCTCGCATTCTCTAAATCAAAATTCGTGTCATTTCTTGCAAGATTAACGAAAGATCACATTAAAAAGTGCGCAAAACTAATTAGATTATATACTTTTAGCTTCGAAAATTGGTTCTATAAATATCGACCCTTAAAAAATTGATTTTTTCAAGTTTGATGATGTCAAAAATGATGATGTATAATCAAATATTTGTATCATTGTACCCGAAACTCTCAAGAGAGTATGAATAAGAAACTACTAACCCTTACGGCAATCTGCGTTTTCGGCTTAAGCTCGATGCTTAAAGCCCAAGATGCACATTTTAGTCAATTTTACGCAAACCCCATCTATCTAAATCCCGCATTTGCAGGGACTTCGAAGTGTCCGAGGGTAAGCTTAAACTATCGCAATCAGTACCCGATACTGAGTGTTTACCAAACCTACAGTGCCTCTTACGACCAGTATGTTGAAGGTTTAAATGGTGGTCTTGCCTTATTGTTAATGCAAGATGAAGCAGGCGACGGCGCCTATTCTACAACAGATGTTTCTGTTGCGTATTCTTACCATTTAAAAGCATCGCGAAACTTTACCATATTGGCAGGCTTTCAAGCTGGTTATCGACAAATCAACTTAAACTGGAATAGTTTCACCTTCCCAGATCAAATTGATCCTTTCTTTGGTTTTGTGAGAGAGTCTAGTGAAGTTCCTCCTGGTAATAATAGCGTAGGAACGGTAGATTTGAGTGCCGGCTTAATTGGATACACCGAGAAATTCTATTTTGGACTTGCAGCTTCGCACCTCACCTCACCAGACGTAGGTTTCTTTATTCAAGACAAGCTTCCAGTAAAATTAGCAGCGCATGCGGGTTTTGTAATTCCATTAGGCCGCAAACGCCTATATACAGATTTGCAAAACTACCTTCTACCTAACATTGTTTATCAAAATCAAGGCCCATACAATCAACTCACCTCTAACATCTCATTCGCTAGAGGAGATATTAGTGGCGGTTTAGGTTATCGCGTTAGCTCTTTTAATCCAGATGCGTTAGTTATTTTACTAGGATATGCACCATTAGAAGGGCAATGGGGTGTTGGTTACAGCTACGATTTTACCGTTTCTGGCTTAAATAATGATTTAGGTGGGGCACACGAAATTTCGTTGAATTACAGATTCCCTTGTAGAACATTCAGAAAAAAGACTAAGGCAATAAATTGTCCGAAGTTTTAGTTTAGATATTAAAGAGATTTACAGGCATATGAATAAACTTAAGTTTATACGCAGCATTAGCCCAGCTTTAGCGGGGCTCTTTCTTTTAAGCTCTTGTGGCGGCGATAAAAGTAATGCTACCGGCTGGTCTTATAACGACAGCGACAATGGTGGTTTCAGCGTTAATACGGATTACGACGGACAGGAGACTGGCCCAGGTTTAGTATTTGTTGAAGGCGGAACCTTTACAATGGGTAGAGTTGAGGAAGATGTATATAAAGATTGGGATAATATTCCACGTACCGTATCGGTGCAATCATTCTACATAGATGAAAACGAAATCACCAATACCGATTATCGCGAATACCTTTATTGGATTCGTAGAGTTTTCGATATTGACTATTATCCAGAAATCTTAAGCACCGCACTCCCTGATACGCTAGTATGGAGAACACAACTAGCCTACAATGAAATGTATGTGGAAAATTATTTCCGCCATCCCGCCTACAATTTTTACCCTGTAGTAGGTGTGAGCTGGATTCAGGCGATGAAGTTTTGCTCTTGGCGGACCGATCGTGTAAACGAAGATATTCTTATTAGAGAAGGTATCTTCAACGAATTCCCAGATCAATCGGATGCAGATCACTTCAACACTGAGGTATATCTTTACAAGAGTGGTGAATATGCACAACAAAACAAAAAAGGCCTAAAGGATAACAATCCTAATAGTGTTTATGGAGATGAAGGTCGTCCTGTTCGCATTGAAGATGGAATTCTATTGCCTAAATACCGCCTTCCAACGGAAGCCGAGTGGGAATATGCTGCCTACGGTAATTCTGGTAATAGAGTATATAACCGCATTGTAGACGCCAATAAATTTACTTGGAATGGTGGATCATCGAGAAACCCTGATAAGAAAAATAGAGGCGATATGTTAGCTAACTTCAAGCGTGGTCAAGGTGACTTTATGGGAGCCGGTGGCTGGTTGAATGATCAAGCTGCTACCACCATGCAAGTGAAGTTCTATCCTCCTAATGATTACGGTTTGTATGATATGGCTGGCAACGTTGCCGAGTGGGTATTAGATGTTTACCGTCCTTTATCGCTTGAAGACATGACCGCATTAAATCCATTCCGTGGTAATGAATTCCAAACATGGGACCAAGATTATCAAGGTCTTGGAGCCTTAGAGGTATTACAAGAGCCACAATTCGATAGTGATTCTAGCTTGGTACGTTTACCCGGTGAGCTACCAGTGCGAGATGTTACGGAAGAAGAAAACTTAAATCGTCGTAATTACAAGAAATCGGATTATCGCGACTACATTGATGGTGATAAGCAATCATCACAGTACTACGATCAAGAAACTGAAGAAGGTACTCCATTAATGTATGATTACTCCACTACCACTTTAGTTGGAAATACTACCCGTGTTTACAAGGGTGGCAGCTGGAAAGACAATGCTTACTGGTTAAGTCCTGGTACGCGTCGCTTCCTCGAAGAAGATCAATCTACTGACTTCATTGGCTTCAGATGTGCAATGGATCGTGTTGGATTCCAAAATCAAGATGAAGATCGCGAGAAAAGGAGTAGCAAACCTAAACGAGATAAATTTGAACGGTATCGTTATAATTAAGATATTTAACCCTGACATAAACGTCAGGGTTTTTTTATGGATATTACTCAGCTACATCAGGTATTTTTAGAATCACAAGGGGTCTCAACCGACACCCGAACTATTAAGAAAGGGCAAATTTACTTCGCTCTAAAAGGACCCAATTTTGATGGCAATAAATATTGTGACACTGCCCTGGCAAATGGAGCCTCTCACTGCGTAATAGACGATTCTGAGGCGCAGATTGGTGCTAAAACCATACTAGTAAGTGACAGCCTTAAAGCTCTTCAGGAACTAGCCACATACCATCGCGAATCTCTAAATATTCCACTTATTGCTCTTACGGG
>CBFHVV010000082.1:0-13286 GCA_965658965.1 Croceimicrobium sp. | reverse complement strand
CAAAACATTGGCGGAACTACTAAGCAATACAATGCAGGAATACCCGAGCCGGTGCACACTACCGCATTTGCCAAAAATGAGTTTCACGATGCTCAGCATGGTCTGGAGCCCCGCCTAAACCTGCGCTATTTGTTGGGCGATGAAAACTCCCTTAAAATGTCGTACAACCGTATGTACCAGTACTTGCAGCTGGCCAGCAACTCTACCACCGGCACCCCGCTAGACATTTACTTTCGGGCCTCTAACAGCATTAAGCCACAGCTGGCCGACCAAATAGCACTGGGCTATTTCCACAACCTTTGGGCTAACCGCTATGCATTTTCCACCGAAGTGTACTACAAATACATGCAAAACCAGATTGATTTTCGTGACAATGCCAACCTCATTCTCAATGAACAACTGGAGCGCGAAATTCTTTCTGGCTCAGGAGAAGCCTATGGCTTAGAGCTTATGCTGAAAAAGACCGAAGGCAAACTGAAGGGCTGGGTGAGTTACACGCTTTCTAAAACCACCCGAACTATTGCCGGCATTAACAACGGAGACCCTTACCGCCCAAGCCAAGATCGCCCACACGCTATTAATCTGGTGGCCAGCTATCAGCTAAAGCCCAGGCTACAATTAGGCGCCGCCTGGACATATGCTAGCGGATCGCCCATAAGCATTCCAACTGCATCTTACGAGCATAATGGTGTGGTGGTTCCGGTGTATACCGAGCGTAATGGCTATCGTCTACCCGCTTCACACCGTCTGGACCTTTCTCTTACGCTAGACAACAAAAAGAAACCAGGCCGCAAGTGGGAGAGTAGCTGGAACTTCTCACTTTACAATGCCTACGGGCGCCAAAACCCTTTCACTCTACAGGTACGGCAAAATGCCGATAACCCTAAAAATACTGAGGCCGTGCAGATGTCACTGATTGGCACCGTTGTACCTGCCGTTACCTATAACTTTAAATTCTAAAACCATGAAAATTCTAAAAACACTTATCGCCATTATCTTCTTGGCAATTTCAATCACTTCTTGCCAAAAAGTAGTAGAACTTAAAGTTGATGAGCCCGAGCCTCAAGTGGCTGTGGAAGGCCTAATCACCAACCAAGCTGGCGAGAGCTACGTAAAGCTGCAGTGGACCAAAACCTACTTCTCAAAAGAAGCCCCGGAAGCAGTACGCGAGGCGCTTGTAACTATTGCCGATGATGAGGGAAATAAAGTAGTATTCAGGGAAAGCTCTCCCGGTATGTACAAAGGTTCGGCTTCTTTTAGGGGAATAATTGGCCGTACCTACCAACTGGAGGTGGAGTACCAGGGTGGTACCTTGCGGGCTACTTCTACCTTGCGCGATACCGTGCCGGTATTGGGTCTTGAACTGTTTAAAGCTACGGCCGCAGATTTACAGTGGGAAGCAGGTTACCACTTGATTGGCACCCTGGCGAACCAGCCAGCCATTAAGAATTACTATAGAACCGAAGCTATGATAAATGGCAAAAGGCAACTGACCACTGCCAGTGACCTGGTTGTTTTTGATGATCAAGCTTTTGGGCAGGGCCTTACCGCTACAGGGCTTATTGCCTATTGGGACGAAGAAGACGAGACTCAACCCCAGGTGGGCGATACACTTTCCATCCGTCTTTACTCTTTAGATGAAACCAGCTACAACTTCTACTTGGCACTAGCCGATACACCCATGCAAGGTGGTCTTTTTGGGAAAACACCTGCCAATGTTCCGTCCAACATTGAAGGTGGTATAGGCCTCTTTCAGGCTTGTTCTTACACCCTTTCGGGGGATGTAGTAGTGACAGAATAACACTAAAAACCTGATTTTATAAAAAGCGCGAAGTTGGCCGGTAGGGTTGGCTTCGCGCTTATCTGTTTAGGGCTATTTGATCTAACATGGAAACCATCTCCATCTAATATGAATTATACGTCTATATTTACTCTTCAAAATACAGTTACACCAACCCAATAACTAATGATTACCGAAATTCCGGAGCGCTCCATTGCAGTACTTCCTTTTTTAAATCTTAGTATTAATCAGGAGGATGAATACTTTAGTGACGGAATAACTGAGGAAATCATTAATGCCTTAAGCCTAATTGATGGGTTGAAAGTGATTGCGCGTACCAGCGTATTCTCCCTTAAGGGGAAAGACCTAGATGCCCGTGAAATAGGAAATAAGTTAGGGGTAAACCTCCTGCTGGAAGGAAGCCTGAGAAAAGCCGCCAATAAAGTGCGCATCAGCGTGCAATTGGTTACGACAGAAAATGGCTTTCGGATTTGGACCGAAAAATATGATCGTGAACTGGATGATATTTTTGCTGTGCAGGATGATATAGCCAACTGCGTATTGGAGCGTTTACAACTGGAGTTAAATGCCAACTTTACCAGTACTAATTACACGCAAAACACCGAGGCCTACCAATTACTGTTAAAGGGAATTTATTTCTTTAAAAGAGATTTTGATGGCACCGTAAAGGCATTGGATTATTTTAAAAAGGCTACCGAATTGGCCCCAGACTATGGAGAGGCTTATGCCTATATGGGCGAAACAATAATTCACCATGCTGCCTTTGGCATAATCTCCACTATTGATGCTCATGAACAAGCGCGAGCCTATGCCTACACGGCCTTAGGTCTTAATAAGTACGACCCGCACGCGCACAAAGTCCTTGCTTTTATTCATCTGTATTACGATTGGAATTGGGACGCTGCCATAGAATCCTACCAAAAAGCAGTGCGCTATGGACTGCCTAACCAAAATGATTTTATTTCCTATTACTACATCTTTCTTGAAAATGATGTTGATAAAGCTATAGAAATAGCTCGAAAATTATTGGAAACTGACCCTCTACATTTCAAAAGCCATTGGCAACTTGGGCTCTGCTATTATTTTGCTGCCCGCTTTGAACTGGCTGCTGAGGCTTTTGATAAAGCTATTGAGCTTGAACCTACTTACAGCGAGTCTTATCTTTGGAAGAGCACATCGCTTGGATTTCTAAAGAAGTTTGACGAAGCAAAAATAGCCTCCCAAAAAGCCATTGAATTAAGTGAAGATAATCCGTGGACGCACTTCTCTCATCTCATTTTAAAAATACTTTTAGGAGAAGAAAAAGAAGTTTTACAAAGTATAGAAAGTCAAGAGTTTTTAGACCCCATGGATCCTGCGCAGCTTTACGCTATGCTGGGCCTAAAGGATAAAGCCTTTGCCAAGCTAGAAGAAGGGTATAGAGAAAAATCTGTAATGATGGTTACCCTCAAACATTATTGGATGTGGCATGCCATTCGCGATGACGAACGTTTTGAGGAAATGCTTGAAAGGATGAATTTTCCGGAAGATGTAAGTAAGAATCAAATTAGTAGCGGTAAAACTTTCCCGATTGCTAGTGACTCAAAAAAGATCGTTACCACCCCTGATGCTGAAACGCTCGCTACACTAGAGCAATTAAAGCAACTGATGAATGAAGATAAAATCTACCTCAACCCTTCACTTTCGTTGAGAGAACTGGCGCAATCCTTACAAATTCACCCAAATAAACTCTCTTGGCTAATCAATGAAAATCTTGGTAAAAACTTTAACGAATACATTAACAGTTGGCGTTTGACCGCTTTTCAGCAAAAAGCGCTAGACCCTGAAAACAGCCACATCACGCTATTGGGCTTAGCTTATGAAAGTGGTTTTAACTCAAAGTCTGTTTTCAATGAATTTTTCAGACGCTCTACGGGCCTCACACCGCGGGCATGGCTAAAATCCCGTCAGGCATAAGGGTTCCAAAATGCGCTCAATTATTATGAACGCCAAACCTCAAAAAAGTCCAGAAATGTAATGCAGGACGATGCACACAATATATTGGGGCAGTTTTGCGGAGCTTAAAAACTAAATGATGAAAACCAATTTCAACTATGCTAGACTAATGGGCGTGAGCTTTGTGCTGCTCATTATTTTTGGATTCTTCGGCTTGGCCTATGTTCCTATTAAGTTGTATGATTACGATAGTGCCACCTACACTTTTACTCAAGTTAATGCAAACCCGCAGCTATTGATGTACGGTATATTAGCAACCGTTTTGATGAATGCCTCCAGTCTTTTTTTGGCTATTTTCACTTACCGTTGGTTAAAGAAATTCTCCTCTACACTGGCGGTTAGTGCTGCCCTTCTTTTAATTACGGGCGCCATTATCTCATTAGTCAATGAGCTCAATAATGTGTCTATTCTACATTTTTCACAGGAATCCTCAAATCCCGAGATGATTGCTCTCTACTTGAGTCTTTACCAAGCAGGGGTTTTTATTGCCACCCTATTTTGGGGGCTTTGGCTATTGCCTGTTGGTTACGCTCTTTTGTTCCAATCAAGGTGGGTTAAGCTGCTTGGTATTTTGCTCCTAATTTCAGGTTTTGGTTACATAATCGACAGCCTTTTTTATCTGCTTTGGTATGAAAAGATATTGGTATCAGATTATACCTTTTTAGGAGAAATTATCTTTACTCTTTGGGCGCTTTTTCAGCACAAGTCAGAATTTGAATCCAGTAAAAACGCGTTGCCCGTGAAGCGTTTTCCTGCTAATTTTTTGCGTTAAAGCTTTAAGCCTATGAAAACTTCAACATCAGCAATCCAAAAATTCAGTTCTTATCAAATACAATTGCTAATCTGTATTGCTGGTTTACTGTTTACAATAGTACTCGATTTTATGCTATTGCCGGCTATCAGTGCTATGGTAATGCCCGCACTAGATCTGAGTACCAGCGAATTCGGATATGTAGTATCGGCCTACTCCATCAGTGCAGGAGCTTCCGCCTTAAGCTTCAGCACCTTTGCCGATCGGTTTGAGCGTAAAAAACTTTTGCTGTTTATCTATACCGGATTTTTGGTAGGCATTCTGTCATCCGCATTAGCGCAGGGCTTTTGGATGCTGATAGTCGCACGGGTGTTTACTGGCATTTTTGGCGGTGTAATTGCGGCCATTTGTTATGCTATAGTTAGTGAAATTTTCTCTTTGCAGCAGCGAGGAAGGGCAATGGGTCTGCTTCATGTAGCCTTTGCGCTGTGTCAGGTTTTAGGCCTGCCAGCAGCTATTTTCTTAGCCTCTCGTTATCAATGGCAAGTGGCTTATTACATTATCCTATCGGCAGGTTTGCTATTTCTTGTCCTTTCCCTTTTCATTATGAAGCCCATAACCGGTCATCTCAAAGAACAGAATAAGGTGTTGGCTAAACTCAAAGACATTGTTACCACACCCTCGTATTGGTTTGTGTTTGCCAATAATAGCACCATTGTAATTGCAGATGTACTTTTTATGACGTTTGTCTCTGTTTTTTACATTAAAAACCAATTGATATCTGAGGATCAGTTAGCCATTGTTTTTGGCGCTTCGGGTATTGCTACTATACTATTGAGTCCACTGATAGGAGAGCTGGCAGATAAAACCAGTCATTTTAAAGTCTTTACTGCTGGTACTGGAATTGCTGCAATTATGGTGATAACAATTTCCCAGCTACAGGAAGCGGGTATTATTTGGGTGGTGGTTTGCAACACCCTTCTTTTTACAGGTATGGCCGGACGTATGATTTGCTCAGGAGCCCTTGGCCTAGAAATTCCAAAAAGTACTGACCGGGGCTCTTTTATGACCTTTGACTCAGCTCTTCAGTTAATTTGCGCTGGCCTTGCCGCTACAGCTTCTGGCTGGATTGTTTTTCAAGATGAAGACGGTAAAATGGTCAACTACCCAATATTGGCCATACTCGTAGTTGCCTTATTTGGTCTTACTATAATTCTAACCCGTAACATCACTCGTAAAATTCAGGAAAGAAATTGAAAGTTTGCGACTGTTTCATTGGGCTTGAAAAGAACTCTGCATCCATGAGCATCATAGTTTTTAATGCAGCAGGGCTCAGTGGTGGCCTAAAAAACTTGAAGGTGCTATTAAAAGTTTCTCAACTTTTCAATCTTTTGGGCAAGGGAGCTTAAAACTTGGTAAAAAAATATGTGCATTGAGCGTACGATAAATTTCACAAACCCTAAAGATGGGATAAAATTAGCCGGGACATTGAGCTTTCCTCAAACACAGGAAAAGTGCCCTGGTGTAATTTTGGTGAGTGGCTCTGGACCTCAAAACCGGGATCAAAACATCATGGGTCATAAGATGTTTAAAGACATCGCTCGTTACTTATCCAATAAAGGAATTGCCGTTCTGCGATTGGATGACCGTGGAGTAGGGAAATCAGAGGGTGTTTTTAAATCGGCCCGTCTCCAGGATTTTAAGAACGACATTCAATCGGCATACTCCTTCCTAAAAGAAATCTCCCAGATAGACAGTGGCTCAATAGGTTTCTTAGGTCATAGTATAGGTGGATTAGTGGCTTGTATGGCGGCCTCAGAACTACAGTCTCAAGTTGCATTCGTAGTTTCAATGGCCGGACCCGGAATGGTAGGCCGAGAACTTTATATAAAACAACATGAGCTGATTTCCCAAAAACAAGGCTTAACAAGTATTGCTATAAAAAAGAATGCAAATTTCATTAAGCAGATTTGTGATTTAATCCTAAAAATTGAAGATGAAAAAGAACTGATTTACAGAATAAGAAAGTTATTTCAGGAGAAGAAACAGTTCAACTCAATCATCGAAAAATGGATTTTTTCCATTAGAAATAATATTCACTACCACCTCTATAAAGCAAATTACCAAACTTATACTCAACCTTGGTTTAGAGAGTGGTTGCAAATAAACCCCAGCACTTATTGCAGCAAAGTGGAATGCCCTGTGCTAGCTATATCGGGGAGCAAAGACCTACAAGTTCCAGTAGAAAATTTAGATTTACTAAAAGCGCACATTAGGAAAGGTGGGAATGAAAAATTGCTAACCAAATCTTTTGAGAACTTAAACCATATCTTTCAAGTAAGTGAGACGGGTTTACCAGAAGAATATGGTAAATCAAAGAGCGGTATTACTGCAGAAGTATTGGAGTTTGTCGCAAACTGGATAAAGAAAACTCTATCAGCCAGCAAACCTGAAAAGGAAATAGAACTCTAACATCAGCCATACCACTCCCTAGATTTTTGTGTAATTATTAACTTCTCAAACATCTTTACAGTCTCCGCAGTACTTTATATCAAAACTTCCAGAATTACATTTCAGCACGACCTGCATACTTTTACATCACACTTTTGTCAGCCAATTTTAAAATACAAAACAATGAAAAATGTATTCTTCAGCCTTGCGCTCTTGATCTCCTTTTCGGCTTTTAGCCAATCAAAAGAAGAACTAAAAATTAGGAAGCTCTTTGAAAAGGAGCTAAAAAGCAAAGAGGTGCATAACGCCTTTTTTGCAGTATACTCTGATAAACTGGATTTAGACTTTAACTGGGCTGAAGGTGAGTTTAAAGATGGAACCGAGGTTACAACTTTCCATCCATTCCACTCCGCCAGTATTGGCAAAACCTTCACGGCTACTGCCATTGTTTTGCTTCAGGAAGAAGGTAAGCTGCAGTTTGATGACCCTATTTTAAAATATCTCTCCCCTGAGATTATGGATAGCCTGCATATTTATGAAGGAGTAGATTACTCCAATCAAATCACCGTTGCTCATCTCCTTCAGCATCAATCCGGTCTACCGGACTTTTTTGAAGATGAGCCCGCTAATGGGCCGTCTATGCGAGAGCTTCTGGTTACCGATACCGCACATTTTTGGACGCCTATGGAGTTACTGCTGTTTGCTAAAGACCAGATGGAGCCTCACTTCCCTCCTGGAAAGGGTTACCATTATTCGGATACGGAATATATTTTGCTCGGAATGATTATCGAGAACATCAGGGGCCATGCTTTACATCAGGTTTTAGAGGAGCGCATTTTTCGACCGTTAAATATGAACCACACCTGCATGCATCTACGCTCCAAACCAATTGAAAGAACCGGCAAGATGGCTGAGTTGTATGTTGAAGATAAGGAAATCAGCACGCACACCAGCCTAAGCCTAGACTGGGCCGGTGGTGGATTACTTACTACATGCCAAGACCTTCTGACCTTTGAAGAAGCTTTAATCAATGGTAAAATTGTTTCTCCCGCTTCTTTGGAGCAAATGCAAAACTGGACTCGCGAATCTAAGGGAATGTACTATGGTTTTGGCTTTCGCAAATTTGTTTTAAAGGAGCTGTTTTTCACCTTACCAGATGTAAATCTACTTGGCCACAGCGGCAGCACCGGATCATTCATGTACTACTGCCCTCAGTGGGATGTGTACTTAATGGGCACCTTCAACCAGACGGAATACCTGCGCAAGCATGTGGTGTTTTTGACTAAAGTGATGGCGGTATTGAAGAAAAGGGCGGAAAGTTGAGGGATCTATAGAATCCCCACCCTTGTTCGTGCCTTACCACACCCGCAAGGGGGGGGGGATACGCCTGCTTACAAGCTCTGCCATTTTAAATTAGAAAATGTTTTCACCTGCTTCAGCGTAAAGCCTTTTATTTCAATTATGAGACAAGTCTGTGTCTGGCGAGCTTTTACTGATGTATCTCTGAAAAGTGCCTGAAAGACCGAGCAGGTCAAAGCTGAGCAATCTTTACATCTAATTCAAATACCCGCGCAAATCCGCCCAATCAGCGTCATACGCGTTCCTCTTCCAAAGAAGTCCGAAATCATATTCCCGGACGATCCGCCCATCTCCCATCCGCACCTTTGCCCTGTCAGATCACATAATTCGGTCATGTCTTTTTTTAATTTTTAAAATTTACAATCATGAAAAGTTTCCTAATTATTTTAACCGCCATTTTCGCGCTAAATGCCTCTGCACAGCTTAGTTCACAAAAAGCAAATGAGGCTAATTTTAATAATAGATTTAGAATAAGTCTCCCGGGAATAATATTACCGCAGTTGGCCAATAAATCCTGGGATGACAAAACCCATACGCAGCATATTGAGCTTCATGTAAAGTATGAGTTGGACGCAAAGAATATTATAGGAGTAAAAATAGCTTCATGGCGGTTGTTTCAACCTATGGGTATCCTTTGGTGGGATGATTTACTGGATAGGGTAGAGTCTGGAACCGAATTCTACCCGGGTCATGTACGCGAAACTGGAATAGGGTTATCCTATCAACGTATGCTCTGGAAAGGACTGTTTGCCACTGCAGAAGTTTTGCCTCAATTTAAAACCTATCTGGATGAGAATGGATCAAAGATTCAAAATGGCTTTAAGTTGTACAACTCCTTTCACATAGGCTATCATTTTGCTTTTGGTAAGAAAAAACAATTTTTTGTGGAACCTCAAGTGCATTCTCAATTCTGGGTTTTTGACACCAATACCCCTATAGAGTTTCAAAAGCTGGATAATCAGTGGAAAAATTATTTCCTCTTTGAGCCGAATATCTATTTAGGTGTGAAGTTTTAGGGATTGCCAGCTAGAGCTCACACATCTTGAGATTGCAGCCCAAGACCTTTTGGAAGGTTTTGGGCTTTTTTTATGGTATTTAGCTACAGTTCACCATCGTCACGCTTAGGCGTTACACCCCCTCTTGAATCCTATTGGGACGGGGGATATGCCTACTCAAAGGCTCTAGCCTTTTAAATTGAAGATGGGAACTCACTAGTCTGAGCAAAAAATCTACTGTATCAATTCATGAAAAATTTGGCGGCTGCCTGTCCTGAAGAATTTCGGGAGGGTGCCTTAAAGGCCGGGGTGGAAATCTACAACACAAATTAAACTATCCGTTTAAATCCGCCCAATCAGCATCCTCCGGGTTCCAATTAAAAAAGTCCGAAATCATAATCACGGACGACTGGCCTACTTCCCCTTCGCACCTTTGCCTTGTCATTTTGAATGATTGACCTAAAACATACAAGTGAACCCACAAATGAATATTGAAATGAAAAATATGAATGTCTTAGTCGCAGGATCTACTGGTTACCTGGGTGGCTACATCCTAAAAGAACTGGCTGCCAGAAGCATTTCCTTTAAGGCAATAGCGCGCAGCCCTCAGAAACTAAAGGATCTGAATCCCGATCAGATCATTGAAGCTGAAGTGACCCGCCCTAAAACACTAAAAGGCATCTGCGAAGGCATGGATGTGGTTATTAGCACCGTGGGAATTACTCGCCAAAAGAACGGCCTTACTTATATGGATGTAGATTACCAAGCTAACCTGAACATTCTTCGCGAAGCACAAAAGGAAGGAGTGAAAAAGTTTATCTACATCTCGGCCATCAATGGGGATAAAATGCGCCACTTGAAGATATTCCAGGCTAAGGAAAGCTTTGTGGATAAGTTGAAGTACTCCGGCCTCAATTACACCGTAATGCGCCCCAATGGCTTTTTCTCCGATATGCGCGATTTTCTGGAAATGGCAAAACGCGGCAGAGTGTACCTCTTTGGTTCCGGTCAGTACCGACTCAACCCCATTCATGGTGCCGACCTTGCCGAAGTGGTAGTTGATGCAATCTCATCTCCCGAAAGGGAAATGACGGTGGGCGGCCCGGATATTCTTACCCAAAATGAAATTGCCGCACTGGCGCTGGACAGTTGGTACAAGGACGTAAAAATCACACATCTCCCAGACTGGACGAGGCGACTTACAATCAGCCTTCTCCGCACATTTACCTCCACTAAAACCTACGGCCCCATTGAGTTTTTTATGACAGCTATGGCGATGAACAACGTGGCGCCGCGCTATGGTTCGCACCGCCTGTTTGAGTTTTTCAAGACAGAAACGGAACAATCCAAATAAACTATTAAATCTGAATACTTTACGAATGAAATCAATCGTATTACTTGTGATCCTGTGCTTTGCCAGTAATCTTGGCGCACAAAATATTACCGAAAATCACAACCAACTAAGCTTGCTGTATGGCATTGGCACTGGCCACTGGAAAGACCAGAGTTATTCGCCCCTGAGCTATGACCTGGGCAGCTTGCAGTCTGAGCTGCGCTTACAGCACTTTACCCGCAGGGGTCATATTTGGGATTTTGACCTGCAAGGGTGGGCGGCACTACTCTCTACCCATGCCAATGATGATTTTGAAACACAACTACTTGGCCTGGACCTAAAGGTGAGTCACCTGTGGAAACTAGGCGAAGTTGACGATTGCCGCCTTTACATCGGCCCTAGATATAAAGTTGGTTCTCAAATAATCACTTGGGAGGATGATTACGAACTGAGCTCCGCCTACAGCTACCTGAGCACCAGTAACTTTGCAGCCAGCGCGCGAATCGATTATCAGAACAACCGTTGGAACTTCACCGCTGAAGCCAGCCTACCGCTAATCGCTACGAATAGCCGACCGGCCTACTCCGGCTTTAGAGAAGACTCTGACGAGCACATACTCAACTACCTCTTTGACAACGTGGAGTGGTACACTCCTGATAAATACTTTGCCCCAGAAGTGTCGCTTTATGCCGGCTATGACGCGTTTCCCTGGCTGGCCCTTCAGGCCAAATACGAAGGGGCTTACACCGAATTAAATGACGGTGAAAAGATCGCTTTTGCCACCCATCAACTAATGCTAGGTATCAATTTTAAATTTTAAAACCATGAAATCACTTTTAAGAACTCTAAGTCTAGCGTTGGTAGTTACACTGGCCCAGGCTTGCGAAAAATCCTTTCTCTACGAGGATCAGCCCAATGAGCCAGAAGCCATTTTTGAAACGGTATGGCAGGACCTAGATGAAAACTATAGCGGATTCTCGCCTCTGGAACGGAGCTGGGAAAATGTGCACTCTGAGTACCGCCCGAGGGTTACAGCGGAAACCACAAAAAGTGAACTTTGGGAAATTCTTACCGAAATGCTGGACGAGTTAAACGATGAGCATGTGAAGCTTTACAGAGATGGGGAATTCTTCGTTTCAGGATCGGGGAAGGCTGAACAGGCTGCTTCAGAATTTGATTTGGAGCTTATCGCCAATGATTACCTCACAGACCTTGGCTCAACCAACAATTACATTTTGTATGGTAAAATAGCTGAAAAAGAAAATGTTGGATACATCTTCATAGCGGCATTTTTGGATGAAAATTCGGAAGTAATAGGTTCTGTATTGCAGCAATTGGATTACCGAAATCTCGATGCTTTAATTATTGATATTCGGACCAGCATTGGCGGTTACGATGGCCTTGCAGCAGAATACTCGTCTTACTTTTCAGATGGGCAACACCATGTCTATAATTCCCAATATAAAAATGGGCCTGATCGAAATAACTTCACCCAGCAAAAGGCTTTCTATACACATCAACCAGGTGCTATCAATTTTACAAAACCCATTATTCTTTTAGCTGATGCCGCTACTGCAAGCGAAGCCGAGATTTTCACCCTGAATATGCGCTCATATACTCATGTAACACAAATAGGCGACACCACAGCGGGGGCGCTTTCCACAGTTGGCCCTGCTCGCTTTTTGGCCAATGGCTGGCGCTACGAATACAGTATTCAACGAATTACAAACCCAGATGGCAGCACCTTCGAAAAAGTCGGAATTCCTCCAGTAAAATACATTCAAAATACAGAATCCCACATCCTTAACAGTAAAGACAAAGTACTGGAAGAAAGCCTCCATTACTTGCAACAAAACTTCAATCTCTAACTTTTAAATTTTATCAAAAATGAGAATTTCAATTCTTTCAATCTTCCTCTTTTCGCTTTCACTCAATGTAATGGCTCAAAAGAAGGGAAACAACACCTTACTTCATTGTGACTCCCTTAGTTGGGGAGCTTATGGCGGGCCTAGAGTTAGCCTCATCAATCCAGTTGGAAACACAGCCATTATGGTCGGGGGGCATGGAGCAGTTGTGTTAAACAGCCAATTTGCTATAGGTGGATTTGGTCAGGGTATGACCGGTTCTTCTGATTTTAATGGCGCTTTTTATGGCTACGATAGTCCTTTGGAACTAAGTATGGGCTATGGCGGAATCTTCCTGGAATACATGCCTTTTCGGCACAAGCTTTTACACCCTTCTTTTTCATTGCCAATTGGTTTGGGAGGAGCATCGGTAAAGGAAGTGAATTCTAATTCCAAAATCTCCAGCACTACCTTGGTAGCCTTTACCCCTAGGGTTGGGTTGGATATTAACTTGGGTCAAAATGCAGTGGTTTCACTCTTTGCCGGATATCAGTTTCTTAAAACGAATGACGATTTTTTACTTGCTGAACATACTCTTTCGGGTTGGGAATTAGGGATAAACGTAAAGCTTGGAAAGTTCTAATTGTTCAGGGCTGGTGGGCACTTTAGCTCACTGGCCTTTCCATTTTAAATTACTTTAATCGTCGCAGTACTAATGCCTCAGCAGAATCCTTCAATGCTAAAATCAAGGCCTTCA
>CBFHVV010000081.1:0-13569 GCA_965658965.1 Croceimicrobium sp. | reverse complement strand
TGCTTTGTATTGCAAAAGCGGTTCTGCGAAAGGGAATACTCCAGTGTACACCAAATCTCCATCGGGATCGGAAAGCGCATAAGTGGGATCATAAGCGCCACTCCAAGTACTAAAAGGCCCCGCAATATCCACGCTGTCGCTAGAAGGGTCAAAGCCAGCTTCTTGCGATAAATCGACTTGCAGGGTGATGTTGAAGGTATCGGGAATTACCGGACAAGCACCTAAAGTATCACTGCCAAAACAACGCACGGGAATAATGGTATCGGAGAAAAAGCTAAAAGTTTTATTACCGCCTTGTTCCCAGTTCACAGCGCCATTGTGGAAGCGCGCTTTGTACTCTAAGAGCGAATCGGGTAAATGGAAGGCACCGCTAAAAATGCTATCGCCATCGGGATCGCTCAAAGCGTAGCTGGCATCGTAAGTATTAGTCCAAGCGTTAAAAGGACCGGCAATATCAACGCTATCTGTAACTGCATCAAAACTTGTTTCATTGCGCAAATCTACCTGCACGGTTACCAATGAACTGTCAATGATTATAGGCGCTACATAACAAGCGCCCAAAGTATCCGAACTAAAACAACGCACGGGCACCACGGTATCGCGATTAAAGTTTATGATTTTGTCGACACCTTGTTCCCAGTTGGTACCAACACCATTATGAAAACGTGCTTTGTATTGCAAAAGCGGTTCTGCGAAAGGGAATACTCCAGTGTACACCAAATCTCCATCGGGATCGGAAAGCGAGTAGGTTGCATTATAAGCGCCATTCCAAGTGCTAAAAGGCCCCGCAATATCCACGCTGTCGCTAGATGGGTCAAAGCCGGCTTCTTGCGATAAATCGACTTGAAGGGTAATATTGAAAGTATCGGGCGGGGTGAGGCAAGTGCCTAGTGTATCGGAACCAAAGCAGCGCACTGGTACAAGGGTGTCCTTGTTAAAGTTGACCGTCTTATTTAAGCCCAGCTCCCAGTTGGTACCAGCGCCATTATGAAAACGTGCTTTGTATTGCAAGAGCGGTTCTGCGAAAGCAAAAACGCCCGAATACACTAAATCGCCATCGGGATCAGAAAGCGCATAAGTGGGATCATAAGCGCCACTCCAAGTGCTAAAAGGCCCCGCAATATCTACGCTGTCGCTAGATGGGTCAAAGCCGGCTTCTTGCGATAAATCGACTTGTAAGGTAAGGTTGAAGGTGTCTATGCAGGGACTGCAGGAGGAAAAGCAAAAGAGTAGAGTAGTATCTGAATTAAGATTTAGGCCTCTATTTCCGTTAGATGCACAAGCCAAAGGAATCGCTTCATCATTACCCCAGCTATTACCATTTATAAATTTGTATTCATAAAAACCGCTAGGCAGTGAAAGGCTTATTTCGTAAACATTACTTCCCGCAAGCTGGCTTAGTATGGTTGAGCTCGGATCCCAATTAGAAGGAAAGCCAGCGCTAGTTTGAAAGTCACCGGCCACATAAATGCCAGCAGAATTAACAGTCGTAGCGCTCATATCTACTTGTAAAGTGACATTATGATTTTGCGCTGAAAGATGAAGGAAGGAACTTAAACTAAGTAGGAGTAATAGATTCTTCATATTTGTTTAGTGTATTTATTACACTTAAGTTCCAAAAGTAATAACAATTACTTAAATATCTGATAAACAAGCTTGCGAGATAATGCTATTTAATTTCGCGCTTCCTTAGTACCTTTCCGCCATGAAAAAGCTACTTCTATTTTTACTTTTTCCTTTTTTGATAAATGCTCAGTTTACCCTAAGTAATCAAGCGGAAATAAGTATTATCACTTGCGGACCAGCGCAAACAGAATTGTACTCTGCCTTTGGTCATTCAGCGGTACGCGTAAAAGACCCAGTTAATCGTTTGGATTTGGTTTTTAATTATGGCGTTTTTGATTTTGATCAACCAAATTTCTACCTAAATTTTACTCGTGGTAATTTGCTTTATAAGTTGTCGGTAGGACATTTTCCTTCTTTCCGAGATTTTTACATTTCTGAAGATCGTTTTATACATGCGCAATTATTAAACTTAGATTCTACGCAGAGGCAAAAATATTTTGACTTCCTACAATGGAATGCGAAGCCAGAAAACGCTGAATACTTTTACGATTATTTTTATGATAACTGTGCAACCCGAATACGCGACGGCTTAATTGAAGTGTTCGACGAAAAGGTGATTATCGATTCTAATTATACCAAAGGGGGGAGAACAATTAGAGACCTATGCGACATGTATTTGCGAGAGCAAGCATGGGGAGATTTGGGCATTGATATTTGTTTAGGCTTGCCTATGGATAAAAAAGCGAGTTCATGGGAATACATGTTTTTGCCAGATTATTTAGAAGCGGCCCTAGCCCAAGCGAAAATTCAGGGCTCCGACTTTCCGGGAGAAAAAAACCTAGTAAAAGAGCAGCTTGTAATATACAGTAGCCAAGGTAAGATCAATCATTCTTCGCTGCTAAGTCCATACACTGCCTTTGCTTTAGTTTTACTCTTGGCAATTTTTTTCACCATTTATTCTTATCAGCAAACTCGGAAGGCAAGATTTTTTGATTTCATCTTATTTTTAATTTTTGGCCTCATTGGGATCTTGCTAACGGTACTATGGTTTTTTACCAATCACCAAGCGGCAGCTAATAATTTAAATCTTCTTATTTTCTTACCAAGTCACCTAATTTTAGCAATAGCTATCTTCAAAAAGAAGTGGACCGGTTTAATAATTTTGCTCTTTAGATTGATGCCCTATTATTACGCCTTGCTTTTAGCGCTTTGGATTTGGCTTCCCCAAGATTTGCATTTAGCATTCATGCCTCTATGCGTAGCGCTGATCCTTCGCACTTGGCATCTAATTTATAAAGATCCGCGCGCCAAAAGATCAACTTAGTTTGATTTGGCCCTGTAGCTAATGACTATATATATGGTAGCTAGGCTATTTTAGAAAGCTTCACCAATAAAAAAATAGATTCCAGGACCTTCTTGAGTAAATGCAAAATCTAGTCTGGTGAAAATATCTTTTTTTGGGAAAATCAAAAATCGCAGCCCAGCTCCACCCGTTAAAAGCATTTTATCCAGAGCCAGTTCACTCCACTTTTGGTAAACGCTGCCGCTAGATAGGAAAGCTGTTGCCCCCCACCTTTTAGAGAAACCAAAAGGTAAAACTCGATACTCCACCTGGGCGGCAAGGAGATTGTTGGCGCGATAACGTCCATAATAATAACCTCGCATGATACTTTCACCACCTAAAAGGGCCATCATATGAAAGGGCGTTTGCCCACTGCTAAATTGACCCAGTGCCTGCAATGCTAATACCTGATTATTACCAACAGATTTGTACCAGCGATTATCGCTTAGAACACTATTAAAATTAAAATCAGAACCAGTGTAAGGACTATAATTTAGAAAGCTTAACTCCGCAAAAGCACCATCTCTTACATTAAGTACATTATGGCGACTGTCGTAAACTAAAGAAAGCCCAATGCCGAGATTAAAGCTGCCTTCGGCGCCTAATGGCAGAGTGCCTATCTCCTCTTGCCAAATAAAATTGCTCTTAGCCAGGTACTGCAAATCAGTATAGAGCCCCCCGTACCAGTAGCCAGAAAGTCGCCTTAAAAAATGTTCTTTAAGCAAAAGGTAATTGGCATCCACTAAGGCTAGGGGTTCGCTGGGCGTATTTTGCCCAACTCCATGGTAAAAAAGAGGAAAAACTTGGTAGCGTAATCTACCCAAAAGCATGGTCTTATCTTTATCTCCGTAATTGGCATGGTCAAGCCATAGGCCGTATTGATTTTCTAGGGTGTAAAAGCCAAAAGCGCTCACTTCACTTAGGCGATTGTTCGTATCGTTTTTGGCGTAATAGAGATAAAGTGATGAGAGTCCAAACTCCCATTTGGTTTCAGGAGAAAATGCCAGAGTAGGGTAGACCAAGAAATTAGGCTTACCGTCATTTATTTCTTCCTGGTTAAAATTTTCAAAATACCGATCTAGCCACGACTGCGATTGTAAGGTGCCAAGATTGAATATTAGAACCAGAAAGAGAATGAAAACATTTCTCACCAGAAGGTTTATAGGTGTATGCCTACGGGAAGCATAGTTTTTAACTCTGGGTGTGCTTTGAAGTGATCTTTTACAAAACGTGTCATGGGTACTACACGCATTCCAGTTTCATCGATTTTAGCGAGAGTTATTTTGAGCATTTCTTCTGCGCGCCCATCCTCTTTAAACTTTTTAGGAAAGTCACAACGGGTTAAAAAGTACTTGCGCTCCTGAATTTGATATTCAATAATGGCCAAACGCTCGCCCACGCGAACCTCAAAGTGACGCATTTCTTGATTGTCAATAACTTCCATAAATATTCTTTATTCTGCAAAAGTACACAATCCCTCTAATATATGAGAAGCGCCAATTTGAAGATTTATAGCGAAAATGTAGTGAGACGCAATTTTTCAGAAAAGGTTGGGTTTTTTTAGTGAGAATTTTGAAATTTTCCACTTGAAGACTTGATAAATTGATAAGAAGTAATAATTTAGAGCCCTTAATTTATAAGAGAAACTATGAGAAAACTATTACTTTTATTAATGATGTCCTGCACTTGGCTGTTCTCAGTCGGGCAAGGGACGGTTTCAACAGTACCGACCTTAACAGGTACAAATAGCTCAGGAGGGGTTACTTTTTCTGTAAGGTCCAATACTCCCGCAGTAATAACTGGTATGACAAACCAATTTACAACTGCGGCCAGTACAGCCGATGTGTGGTACAAGCCAGGTGGTGCTGGTACTCCTCCCGGGGCAATAAGTGTTGCCAATGGTTGGATTCAAGCCGTAACAGGAGCTTCTGTAACACCCATTAATGGTTCATCGGTTAGCATTCCTTTTGGGGGAGTAACAATTCCAGTTCCAGCAAGTGGATCAGTTGGGATTCATATTGCAGCTAGTAACACCAATTATAGAACTGGCGCTGCTGGGGATCAAGTGATTTTTACCGACGGTACTTTTACCATTGACGTAAATGATTCTGTGGCTTATGGAGGGAACCCAAGCCCAACCTTTAATCCAAGAAGATTTTTAGGTTCAGTAACCTATGCACTATCTGTTACCGGTAATTGTACACCATTTACCAACTTTACGATAGATAGTATTTCTTCCGGAGCAGCTAAGTTAAATTGGACTCCGGGTGCTAGTAATACTTCTTTTAAAGTAGAGTATGGAGCGGCAGGTTTTACACCTGGTACCGGAACAACGGTTACAGGTACTTATCCTGGAGCGCAGCCACCAGTGGTATTAACGGGGTTAAGCGCTAATACTGCTTACGATGTATGGATTGAAGAGTATTGTAATTCTGGTTCGGACACGGTAGGTTTCCCAAATCCTCAGAGCTTTACTACTACTAAATTGTGTGCAGCGCCTACCGCTTTCACCGATTCTAATTTAACTTCGAATTCAGTCGATTTAGGTTGGGCTCAAGCGGGTTCCTATAACTCGGCTTGGATTCTTTACGGTCCCGCCGGAACTACTCCGGGCAGTGCCGGTTGGTTTATTGACTCTGTTCAATCGCCAGCAACCACTTTTACCATTAATACTTTAAATTCTAGTACGGCCTATGATATTTATCTAGCCACCAATTGTGGTGCGATAAACGGTATTAGTGATACAGTAGGGCCATTAAGTATAACAACTCCAATTTCTGGACCTCAAGGTCTAAATTGTACGGTAGGTAGCCCAGGTCCTTTATTCTCTGATGACTTTGAAAGCACAGGGAGCTGGACAGGTGACTGGGGTGCGGGCGCAACTGCTAGTAACTGGAATTACCGAAGTGGTGGAACTGGTTCTACGGGAACGGGCCCAAGCGGGGCACATTCTGGTAGCCAATATATTTATGTAGAAACTTCAGGAACAGGCTCTGGTGTAAACGTTGAGGCCATTTCGCCGAGAATTGATTTAAGTACTTCTTTTAATAGTGCTGAATTATCTTTCTGGTTGCATGCTTACGGTGCTGGTATTGATACGGTAAAAGTACAAGTAGGTAACTCTGCCAATGGTCCTTGGACCACTGTTTTTACAAATGTTGGTCAAATCCAAACTAATAATACCGATCCTTGGCAAAATGTAGGGGTTAATTTAGATGCCTACGTGGGATCTGCTATTCACCTTCGCTTTGTATATGTGCATGGTTCTGGTTTTACAGGCGATGTGGGTATTGATTTAGTAGAAGTGAATTCTTGCCAAACTTGCCCTAACTCTGGTGCGCCAAACTTAGCTAGTCTTACAAGCGATAGCGCATCTTTCACCTGGACAGGCTCTGGTACTTCTTATGATATCAACTGGGGGCCAGCTGGTTTTACCCAAGGTTCTCCATCTTCTAATTTTGACAGTACTTCAACTAATGGTATTGGCATTAATGGTTTAAGTGGAAATACAGCTTATGATATTTATGTTAGAAATAATTGCTCTGATTCTGCCAATGGTTTTGGCGGTTGGGTAGGTCCATTAACTTTTGTTACCCTTTGTAACCCTTTTACGGCCCCTTATGCAACTAATTTTGATTCGGATCCAGTAGAAGATTTCCCGAATTGCTGGGATGGTTTCTTAAGTGGAGCGAGTACGCAATTTTCGGATGCTTATGTGATTACTCCTTCGGCAACTTATCCGCCTGTTTCAAGCCCTAACGTGGTTAGTCTTTATAATTACAATAATGACACAACTTGGTTAATTACTCCTCAGTTTAGTGATTTAAGTAGCGGAGGGAACCGTATCAAATTTCACGGGATGACCACTACAACTGCTACTGGAAACGATTTAATTATAGGAACTATTTCTAGTCCAAGTAATCGTTCAAGCTTTACACCAGTTGATACAGTGACTGTTACGAGAAATTTCGCCCAATTTGTAGTAGAGTTTACAAGCGCCAACGGTTATAATGGAACGGATGAGTTTATTGTGTTTGCACACGCTTCATCGGCTAATTTCCGTACTTATTATATAGATGATTTTGTATACGAAGCGATTCCTAGCTGTAATCCTCCATTGGTTAGTTCTTTAGGAGTAGACTTCACTACCGCAACAGAGGCTCAGGTTTTTTGGGGAAGCGGTTCGGATGGTGACACAACCTTTATTGAATATGGTCCTTTAGGTTTTACTCCCGGAGTAAATGCATCAGGTGTTATTTCGGTAAGCGGATCAGTAGATACTGCTCTTATTACTGGTTTAGCTGCTGAAACGGATTATGAGTTTTATGTTCAAGACAGTTGTTTCGGTGATGGAACTAGTCCTTATGTAGGGCCTCTTGCTTTCAAAACAGCTTGTGCAATTAGCGTTGCTGCTAATTTACCACTAACCGATGGCTTTGAATCTTATACTTCTGGTCCAACTTTTACTGGTGGAAACGCCTATTTCTGTAATCCTTCTTACAATTGGACTTTTATACCAGGCGGTAGTGGAAGAGCAAGATTACAGGCTAATGCTCTTTATTATAATACTGGGGCACAAGCTTTTACCATGGATCAAAGTGTTTTTCAATCTCAAATTGAGACTAACAGCTTAATAATGACTGTAAACCTGAGTAACTACACTACCGTAGGTGGTATCGAATTAGGTTTTGTTATTATGGATCACAGTGCAACAGTTCGTCCAAATGATAAGGTTTATGTGCGTGGATCTGCATCTGACCCTTGGATTGAAATTTTAGACTTAATTACTGCAGTTTCTGGAACAGGTACGCATGATTCAATAACCAATATTGATATCAAGGCGCCGATAACTTCAGCAGGCCAGTCTATTGGTGCTGCAACTCAAATTATGTTCACGCAATCTGGTCAGTCCACTGCTTCATCAGCAACTTGCTGTGAGGGATACTCTTTAGATGATGTGAGTTTAACTACTGTATCTTGTCCTAATCCTACTGCGGTTAGCGCAAGCACATTACTAGATACCTCAGTTACAATGTCATGGGCAAGTAGTAGCGCTGCCGGGCAATATGAGTACTGGTTTGGACCAGCGGGTTTTTATCAAGGTACAACTACAGTGGGTGGTGTAAAACAATATACCACTGCGGATAGCGTAACTATAGATACACTTCGTCCAACTACTTGCTACCAATTTTTAGTGCGTAGTGTTTGTGCTCCAGGTGATACTTCTAACTGGGTAGGACCTATCGATTTCTGTACAACATGTCCAGTAAACTTTAGCATGCCTTACTTTACAGATTTTGAGATTACCACTCCAGGTTTAGCATCAGGAAGTCCCGCTGGATGGGCTAACTGTTGGACCACGGTTACTCCTTCGGGAACAGTACGCTGGGAGTCAGAAGATGCTTCCGGTGCCAATGAAAACTCATTAAATACTGGTCCATTTTTAGATAATACTTTGGCTCCTAGTACAGGTGGTAAATATATGTACTTGGAAACCTCAACATCAGGTGGTCCAGCAGATCTAGTTTCTCCTGGAATCAACTTAAATGGTGCTGTAAACCCTCAGGTAGAGTTTGCTTATCATATGTATGGTGCAACCATCAATAAGCTGGTTTTATTGGCAGAAAATGTAACCACCGGAACAGTAACAGCTCTGGACAGTATCGTAGGACAGCAACAAACTGCTGGATCAGATCCATTCAACACACATGTAACTAATGTTTCTAGCTTACCATCAGGTTCTTATAGATTCATTTTTAGAGGATATCGTGGAACTTCATTTACCGGTGATATTTCTATTGATGATGTGTATGTAATGGAAGCTCCTACTTGTCCTCGTCCTGCTGGATTAATGATGGACAGTGCTTCTTTAACTAGTATTACTGCTAGTTGGACTTCGAATGGTAGTGGATCAAGCTGGGCTTTAGAATATGGTCCTGTAGGTTTCACTCCAGGTTCAGGAACTACGGTTGTGGCTACCACCAACCCTTATACTATCACTGGTTTAAGTTCAGCTACCGCTTATGATGTTTACGTTGCGGAGATTTGTGGCCCTAGTGATACTAGCTTACAAGTTGGTCCAAGCGTAATGAATACAACTCTATGTAACCCTAGCAGTTTATGCTGGTACTACTTAGATCTTGAAGATTCCTTTGGTGATGGCTGGAATGGTGCTGAATTAAGTGTGGTTCAGAATGGTGTTGTTGTAGGTACTTTTGGTTCCACTTTCACCACTGGTAACCTTTTTCAAGATTCAGTTCAAGTTTGCGACGGTCTAAGTACTGCATTTGTGCTAACAGCTGCTGGAGGCTGGCCTTCGGAGATTGGTATAACGGTAAACACTCCCTATACTACTATTGCAGGTCAGTATACCAACAATGCATCGACCTCACAAGGAGATACTCTTGTTAACACAGTGATACAATGTAATCCACCAACCTGTCCTCAACCATCGGCTTTGGCGGTTGCTAATATTACTGGCTCAACAGCTGATGTTTCATGGACAAATGGTGGTTCAGGTTCAGCATGGGAGATTGAGTATGGTACAGGTACATTCTTACCAGGTGCAGGTACAAGAGTAAGTGCACCAACCAATCCTTTTACTTTAACAGGATTAAATGGTTCTACTAGCTATAATGTTTATGTTCGTGAAATTTGTGGCCCTGGTGATACTTCAGTTTGGGCTGGACCAATAAACTTTGCAACGGCATGTGTTACCGTAAATGCTCCTTATTTTACTGACTTTGAGAATATTCCAATTGGGATAGCCACTGGTACTCCTTTAAGTTGGAATAACTGCTGGACTACTCCGGCTGGTACCTTCCGTTGGGAGTCAGAGGATGCAACTGGTGCCAATGAAAACTCATTGAATACAGGTCCATTCTTCGACAATACTAGTCCGGGAACTACTGGCGGTACCTATATGTACATCGAAACTTCATCTACTGGTACTGCCGCAGAGCTAACTTCTCCTGCTGTTAACTTTAGTAGTTTGGCTAATCCAGAGCTGAAATATCACTATCACATGTATGGTGCTACCATTAACAAATTGGTAGTTTATGCTCAAGATGCTGCTGGTGTAAGAACGGCTATAGATAGTATTATTGGTCAACAACAAACCGCAGGCTCAGATAGCTTCCGGGTAGCGACTGTAGACCTATCTACTTTGAGTGGTTCAACCTATTCCTTTGTATTTGAAGGTCATAGAGGTACTAGTTTTACCGGTGATATTTCTATAGATGATATCAGTGTAGACGAAGCTGGAGCGACTGGAACACCTTGTGTTTCTCCAACTATGTTGGTTGCAACCTCTAATATTGGTTGTGATTCAGTAGAAGTAGACTGGATGTCTAATACTGGTGGATCTATCCTTGAGTATGGTCCTGTTGGATTTACACCTGGTAGTGGTACCATGACAGGTATTGTAACAGCACCTTATACAATTACCGGTCTTAACCCGGGTACGGCTTACGATGTATGGGTTGCCGATACTTGTACTGGAGACACTAGCTCTTATGCTGGTCCTCTTAATGCCAGTACGGCTAATGCTCCTGTGCCAACTGCAGCAGCAAGTGTTAACGACACTGTTCTTGGTGGTCAATACACATTATATGTTGATGCGAGCGGTTCAAGTAATGCTACGTCTTATTCTTGGGATTTCGGAAACGGAGTAACAGGAAGCGGTGTGAATGATACAGTAGTATATTTAGGAAACGGAGTATACAATGTTATTCTTACTGCAACGAATGCTTGCGGAACCAGCACGGATACAGTGACTATCAACGTAAATATTGGACTGGAAGAGAATCCTTTAGCAAATAGCTTAAGTGTTTATCCTAACCCAGCACAATACACCGTTAATGTTAGTTTCCGTGAAGTAGGTAGTGCAGATGTACAAATCACTTTACGTGATGCTCAAGGCAGAAGCGTACTATTTATGGATGATCGCATGCAAAGCGGAACTTACAGCAATGATATTGATGTATCAAGTTTAGCACGTGGCATCTACATGTTAGAAATTAAATCAGGTACTTTAACTGCTCATCGCAGGATAAGTATCAAATAAGATTTAGTCCTTATTACTAAAAGCCGCTCAGAAATGAGCGGCTTTTTTTTGTACCAGTTGTTTTAAACCTTAAATTTGAGAGACTTAAGTATTTATTTAACCCTAATTTATCTCCTATGAGACAAAAACTACTAGTGTTATTTTCTCTGGTTTCGCTTCTTAGCTTCGGGCAAGGAACTATAACTACCAGTCCGCCGCTAACGCCAAATAATGGTCAAAGTGGAGTAACCTTCGCGGTGAGCTCTAATACTCCAACAGAAATTACGGGCATATCTAATATTTTCTCAACTGGCGCTACTAGTGCCAGTGTATGGGTAAGAGTAGGTGGTGTAGATGGACCGCCTACAATTAACACAGCTAATGGTTGGCAAGAGATTATTGTAAACGCTACTCTAACGGGAGCGAACAATACCTCATTAGTCGCAATTCCTTTTGGAGGAACTGTTATTAATATTCCTGCGAATACACCAGTGGGAATACATATCGCAGGTAATACCCGCTATCAAACCGGTACCGCTGCTGATGTAGTGACGCATACTGATGGAACTTTTACCGTGAGTACAGCAGACAGCGTTTCCTATGGAGGTGCTGCTCCAAATCCAACCTTTAACCCAAGACGCTTTCTTGGCTCGGTAACTTATGCACTTGGCATTAGTGGTGGTTGTGCTAATCTGTTTTCTAATTTTAGCGTAGATAGCATTGCAACTGATTCTGCACAAATTAATTGGACACCAGGGACTGGAAACAGTGGCTACAGATTGGAGTATGGTCAAATTGGTTTTGCACCAGGTACGGGAGCGGGAACGGTTGTTACAGGGACTTATCCCACCAATAACCCTCCCGTTAACATTAATAATCTTATTCCTGATACAGATTATGATGTTTACTTTACCGAGTACTGCGGTACAGACTCAGTTTATTTCCCAGCTCCACAGCCCTTTACAACTTTACCAGTTTGCCCAGCTCCTAGCGGGGTAACCATTTTGGCCTTAGATAGTGTATCCGTAACCTTTACCTACACTGCTACTACGGACTCTCTCAATTGGGAATGGGGCCCGGGTGGTTTTAGCCAAGGCACGGGAACTTCAGGTTCAAGTGTAGGTGATACCATTACCATCGCTGGTTTTACTCCTAATACGAATTATGATTTGGTTCTAACCTCAGATTGTAGTTTACGTGGAGATGGCTTGTCTCGCTCTACTACTTTAAATTTCACCACCGACTGTGGCTATGCAGTAGCGCGTTTTACGGAAAACTTTGATGGCACTGACTTCCCATGTTTAAGGGCTTTTATCGATGTTTCGGTTGGAACACCTGCGGTTAACATAAGCACCGCCTTTAGTCCAACATCGGCCCCTCAGCAACTGCTCATAAATAATAGCTCGGCTTCAGGGCCTAATGAAGACATATTAGTTTTTCCTCAGCCTTTCTTTGGTTTAGGTGCTCTTAATAAGCTGATAGAGTTTAATGCCAAAACATCTACGACAACTCCTACGACTTTAGACATTATTTCTATCCCTAACGCAGATTCAGCGGGAACTTATAATGTTATACAAACGGTAACACTGAACAATACAAATCAGCGTTTTACAATAAATTTAGATGCTGCTTCTAATTATAATGGCATAGATCAAACTATAGGTTTCCGCCATGGAGCACAAAATACTTTCCAAGCCATCTATATAGATGATTTTGTTTTTGATGTTATTCCTACTTGTCCGCCTATAGATCCTTTTACGGTGAATACCTCAGTAGGTGGAGCAGATGTATTTTTAAATTGGGCCAGTACTGGTAGCACTCCTGGTGCAAATATTCAGTATGGAACAGCTGGTTTTAATTTAGGGGCAGGAGCCATTGTGGCCGCAACGGATACTTTCGCGACGGTTACTGGTTTAACCGATAATACTCTCTACGATTTTTATATTCAAGATTCCTGCGGAAGCAATGATCTTTCGGTATGGGTAGGTCCTTATACTGTGCTAACTGGCTGTGCCGCACCTTCACCTACCAACTTACCTTTCTTTGAAGGTTTCGAGGGTTTTAGTGCCGGCCCAACTTTTAATGGTACTACCAATTTGTGCACGCCTACTTACGATTGGCGTTTCGACGCATCTGACGAAAGTGCTTCGCGTTTGCGTTTACAAGCTGGTACGGCTTTTTATAAAAACGGTACTCAGGCTCTTACCATGGATCATTCTCCCTCAGCCAGTAGCTTAGAGTCTAACTTTTTAACTTTAACCGTTAACTTGAGTAATTACACCACTGCTGGCGGAATAGAATTAGGTTTCTACTTTATGGGGCACGGTCAAGCTGCTAGCCCAGACAACCGTGTTTGGGTGCGTGGAGCGCCAAGTGACCCATGGGTTGAGCTAGCAAATCTTGATGTTCTAAGTTCCGGTAATGGTATTTACGATTCTGTTAAGAAATTGGATATTGTGGCCCCCATTGTAGGAGCAGGTCAATCAATAGGCCCTCTTACCCAGATTAGGTTTGGTCAAAATGGTAGATTTTCGGCCGGTAGCATTACTTTTTCCGACGGCTATACCTTTGATGATATCAGCTTAGATGCGGTAAGTTGTCCACAGCCTTCTGGCTT
>CBFHVV010000080.1:0-13579 GCA_965658965.1 Croceimicrobium sp. | reverse complement strand
ATATTACTAAAAAAGTACTTTTATTTGGCTAATTAAGTGTGATTTTTACACTAAACTTTTTTAATTCATTTTTTCTGGACTTCTTGCTGGGGGCTAGGGACTTGCTTACAGTCTTTTTAAAAAGACAAAGGTATCTTAGGAAACTTGTCCATTGGATTAGGCTGCCGCTTACTTAAAGAAGAATAGCACCTTTAATAATTACAATTGTCTAACACACAGCAAGGCCTTTTAGCTTTAATAGCTAAAAACTCCTGAGGTATTTTTTCTCTACTTCTAATTTAAAATCCCTTTCTCCGCCTCATTGCAATGCCCTATATTTGGGCCTCAATCTAGGACAAGCATGCAGAAGAAATACAGCATTCACCTTATCGCAATCGCGATTTTTATTATCGTTTCCGCCATCTTTAACGCACCCGTATTCTCGGGCAAGGCTATTCAGCAAAACGATATTAAACAGTATCGTGGCTCGGCGGCAGAAGTGTTTAAATACCGCGAGCAGGAAGATCGTCAGATTTTGTGGACAAATGTTATGTTCTCGGGTATGCCAACTTATCTGATTAGTGCAGTATATACAGGCGAGCTCTTACGATATATTCCAAAAACAATTAATGGTATTTTTAATCCTGCAGTAGGCTATCTTATCCTACTGATGATTGGTTTTTACCTATTGGCTTTATCGCTCAAACTCGATCCATTAATCGGTATTGTAGGCGCGCTAGCTTATGCTTTCTCTAGTTACTTTATGATAGTGCTCGAGGCAGGACATAACTCTAAAATTCACGCCATGGCCTATTTGCCCGGGATTCTAGCGGGTATGATTTGGGCTTATCGTCAAAAGAAAGTATTAACTGGTCTAGCCATTTTTAGCCTTTTTACTGGCTTAGAACTTACGGCGCGCCACCCACAGATGTTTTATTATTTCTTGTTCTTAGCTATTCCTTACGGAATTTGGGAGCTTATCCAAGCTTTTAAACAAAAGGCTTTAGCTGGTTTCTTTAAAGCCACGGTGCTGTTAATTGCAGGAGCATTAATTGGTGTGGCGGCTAACCTTCCTTATCTAAGTAATACCTATAATTATGGTAAGAAAACTATTCGTGGTAAGTCGGAGCTAACAAGTAATGCAGAAGATAAAACCGAAGGCCTAGACCGAAGCTATGTGACCAACTGGTCTTATGGAAAAGCAGAAAGTTTTAGTCTCCTGGTTCCTAATTTTAAAGGTGGTCCAACCGGTAGGTTAGGGGCTAATGAAGAGGCTTTAGCTGCTGTAGATTCGCGCTTTCGTCAAAGTATTGCCCAACAAAATAGTTATTTCGGCGATCAGCCTTTCACCAGTGGACCAGTGTATGCAGGGGCGGTTATTTGCCTCCTTGCTTTTTTAGCGCTCTTTCTCCGTCCAGGTACTTTAAAATATGTATTGGTTTTAGTTGGACTTTTAACCATGGCATTAGCTTGGGGAAAGAACTGGGAAGCTTTAACCAATTTCTTTCTCGATAATGTACCCTTCTACAATAAGTTTAGAGCGGTCGCTTCTATGATGGTTATTCCCGAACTAATTTTGCCCTTATTGGCTATTTTAGGTTTAGGAACTCTCACTAAAATGAATAGTGACGATTGGAAGCAAGATGGTCAGCTTTTGATTGGAACCAAAGTATCGAAACAAAACCTTTTCTATATCGCCTCGGGTATCTTAGTTTTATTTCTCATTCTCAACTTAGCCAGCCCCGGTTTATTTAATAGTTTTCTTTCGACTCAAGAAGCAGAAACTCTGCCCGGCGCCCTAGCGGATGCAGGTTTTCAGCAAGCGCAGGCAAACCTATTTTTAACTAATCTAGAAGATGCTCGTATCACTATCTTTAAAGCGGACGTGATGCGGAGCTTGATTTTTGTGTTATTAGGCGCAGCTTTAATATTCCTTTATCAGCGGAAGGTGCTGCAAAAGAAGATGTTGATAATTAGCATGGGGCTCTTAATCTTGATTGATATGTTCCCAGTGAACAAGCGTTATTTGAACGAAGAGAACTTCATAGACGCTGATAAATTGGAGAATAATTACGGGACAATACCTAGCGCAGCGGATCGTCAGATTATGGCGCAATATGCACAGGATCCTTTCTTTAGGACTTTAAACTTAACAGTTTCACCCTTCAATGATGCTTCTACTTCTTTTTTTCACTACAGCTTAGGAGGTTACCACGGCGCCAAATTGAAAATTTACCAAGAGGTGGTTGAAACAGCTTTGGGTGCAGAGATTGACTTATTAAGCAAGTCTTTAAATAGTCAGGGATTTAGCCCCACTGTATTTAATAATACGCCTGTTTTAAACATGTTGAATACTCGTTATTTCATCCTTAACCCGCAAGGGCAACCCCTAGAAAATCCAGCGCGCTTGGGTAATGCCTGGCTAGTTGAAAATATTAGAAAGGTACAGGATGCTGATGCGGAAATTGCAGCCTTATCAAACTTTAATTCGAAGGAAACGGCAATTTTGCGCGAAAATATGGCCGCTAAAGTAGGCGCCCTGCCAGCAAATGCAGGAAGGGGTGCTATCAGTTTAAAGAGTTATGACCCTGAGAAAATGGTTTATAGCTATAATTCCAGTAGCGAAAATCTCGCTATTTTCTCTGATATCTGGTACCCCGAAAACTGGCTTGCGACCATTGATGGAGAAGAAGTTGAAATCATTAGGGCTAATTATATTTTACGCGCTTTAAAAGTTCCCGCAGGTCAACATGAAATAGTCTTTGAATATAAAGACTCCGCTTCTGGAACTTCTAATACCATTGCCTGGATCGGTTCATTGTTACTGTTAATTGGTGCGCCGGCTCTAATTGTTCTCGATAGCAGAAAAAAGGAAGCTAGTGGGGAAGATACTACTGTTTAGTTATTACTGGCCTCCAGCTGGTGGGCCAGGCGTGCAACGCTGGCTGAAGAATGCTAGCTTGCTGCAAACACTCGGTTGGGAACTTACGGTTATTACGCCGCAAGAGCCCGTGGCGGCAAACTACGATCACTCCCTGATAGAGGAGGTTCCCGCTAATTTGCGTGTGCTAAAGACAGCAGCCTCCGACCCATTTAAGGCCTATGCGCGTATAACCGGTAAAAAAAATAAAGTTGGCACTGGTGGCATTGGCATCTCCAATACAAAGAGTAAAAAACAGCAAGTTTTAAACTTCATTCGCGCTAACTTTTTTATTCCAGATGCTCGTAAAGGTTGGAATAAGTTTGCTCTTGCCGAAGCGCGCAAGCTTTTAGCAATTGAGTCTTTTGATGCTATTATTACTACTGGACCTCCGCATAGTACGCATCTCATTGGTTTGGCCTTGCAAAGGGAATTTAGCATTAAGTGGTTGGCGGATTTCCGCGATCCTTGGGTAAATATTTTTTACAATAAGATATTTCCACGCACCCAAAAAACGAAACGCGTCGATCAGGCTTTAGAGAACCAGGTACTCGCTTCCGCAGATGCGATTTTAACGGTTAGTCCGGGTTTGGAAGCAGAATTTGCAGCCCGTGCCAAACGGATCGAAATTATATATAATGGCTATGACCCTGCGGATATGCCATCTCCCGAAAGGGGAACCCAGCCATTTTTTAGTTTGCGATATACCGGGAACTTAAAGCCCAATCAAAATATAGAATGCCTTTGGGCCGCTTTGGCAGATTTGTGCCGAGAAGAACACGATTTCAAGACTAACTTTCGTTTAGAATTTGTGGGAAATGTTGACCCATCTGCCCGTGAGCGATTGGAGAAATTGGGATTGGATGAATTATGCATTTATCATGGCTACCAGTCGCATCATGTGGCCACTAAAGCGATGGTAGAAGCGGGCGCTTTATTGTTTATTGTGCCAAGAACAGCGGATAATCACTTAATTTTAACGGGCAAGTTATTTGAATATTTAGGCTCTTGTACTCCGATGCTTTCCATCGGTCCGGCCCAAGGGAATGCTGCTAAAATTATTGCCGCAACGGATAGAGGTAGCAGTATAGACTATGAAGATTATCAAGCCATAAAAGATCGGCTAAGGGAGTTATATCGCGCCTGGTTGCCTCAGAAAAGGAGTATTCCGCTTGCTGCAGAAAGTACAGTTGCTTATACCCGATTAGGAGCAGCAAAAAAATTATCAAGTTTAGTAGAAGAAATATGTCAGGCATAGAGCGAAAACATTTTTTAAAGGACTGGCAAAAAGACGCTAAGTTTTACGGAAATTTAAAGCTCTTAATTACAATTAAAAGCTTTGATCTTCAGGCAATTCGTGCTCGATACATTGCTTCAAAGAAAAACGCTTCTGGCAAAGGAGGAAGCGTAGAACGGCGTGCAATAAGCTTAGGTGGTTTGGCGCAAGTAAGTATAGCCAATGGTGCTTTGCAAGAAGAATGGGTAAAAGGCGACTTGAAAGAACCTCGTGGCTTAGCAGCAGCCCCAGAAAAATGGGCTTATTCGGTAGAAGATCAGGTAATTGTTTTCGATGGTGAGCACTCTTATTCTTTTAGTTACCCTTGGTTTAGCTATATTCATACTGTTAATTTCCATCCGCGCAAAGCAGATTGTATTTTGGTAACTTCCTCAGGTTTTGATTCTGTATTTGAATTTAATTATAAAACGGCAGAGCTAAACTGGGAGTGGTTTTCGTGGGAACACGGACTTAATTTAGGCCATGGTAAGGATGGGACTTCCGTGCGAATCACCCGAAAGGGAGCGATTTATAAAAAATTAAAGGAGCAAGGGGAAGCGGTATTATTAATTTCTGACCCTAGTGCAGACCACCTTCCGACGGCGCAGCGCGCAGCTTTTATTAATACTGCGGTTTACGATGGTGAGAGTCATTTTTTGGCGACTCTTTTCCATGAAGGATCGGTACGCTCGGTAAATATTGAAACGGGAGAAAGTGAAATTGTAATGTCGGGCATGAAAAATCCGCATGGTGCGAAGCGATTAGCCGACAGTAGCTTGTTATGCACGAATACCGGTGGCGGAGAGGTGTGGCTTAAACAAGGAGATGAATTGCAACGCTATGTTTTCGCAGGTTTACCGGGCAAAGCCGCTGCCATGGAAGGAGTGGAATGGATACAAAATACCATTGCCGTAAGAGACTTTTTCATTTCCATAGATGCCAATAGAAATGCTTTAGTGGTATTTAATCCTGCAAGAAAGTTATACGATATGGTTCCCTTTAGTGATGATTGGGCAGTGCAAGATTTAGCCGAATTGCGCAACGGAATTCCCGCCCTTTAAGATCAAATAATCCAACGAATTAATTCAAAAGCTTCGGCATAGCCTGTATTAATTTGAATGCCGCGCGTTTTCGCTAAACCAAAGAAATATTCTTCGTCCATATAGTTGCGAAAATTTTGGGACTTATAACACTGCAAGGCCTCCATTTTAGCTTGAATATGGCTACGCTCTAGGCGGATATGGCAATTATTGGTGAAGTGTAGATTATTCCAAGGCAACTCATAGCCTAAAATGCGGGTGTGTTTAAAAGCTCTTAAACCCTCTTGGTGGATAGTATGATGGTCTTGGTGGATGTCGAGGCTATTCGGGAGAAGTACTAAATCGGGTTGCACCTTTTTCTTAAGAACGATAAGCTCTTCTAAGATTTCTTGTCGATGGGCAGGAAAGTCACGGACTGGAAACTGATAATTGTAAATGCGTTCTTTATCAATCCCTAATATTTTGGCTGCATCAGCCAACTCATGCCAAAGGGTATCTTCGGGCATGCCAGCGGGCAAAGATTTTATGCATGGAGAAAAGGCAGCATAGTGAATAGTTATCCCGAGGTCGCTAAAACGTTTTAGGGTTCCTCCAGAGGAAAATTCACCATCATCGGGATGCGGAGCTAAAACTAATACTGACTTTATATTATCGAAATCCATTCTGCAAAATTTGGTCAGCGAAGATAGCTATTTGAAGATAGAATCAGCTGAAACATTTAGTCTACGCAATAGGGTAGGCAGGTGCAGCAAGGAAAGGCGAAGAATTAAAAGTTTCGTTTTTTAGAGAATTGTTCATCAAAGGCTTCTCGCCCTACGGCAATGAGTTGTTTTGCCTTATGAAAGTCAAATACACCGCAAGTATCACGCGGAATATTTATCAATGATTCTGGTTGATAGAGTCTTAAATCACGGGCAATCAGTTGATGTTGCATATGCTCATAACTTGTGGACACCACATCCATAAAGCCAAGGTCTTTCGCTTGATCATCTTTTTTCCAGAAAGGCCAGTTGATATTCAGCCAGCCTGCATTTTCTTTACCTTTTTCAAGTTCTTTTTCTTTCTCCTTTTCGCTAATCATTATTTCAGGCTTTTGGCCTTTCCCATTAATGTCAACGGCAACAATAATTCCGTCTTCACTGCGGCTAACTTGATTTAAAGGTAAGGGGTTAACCACACCACCATCTACTAGCACGTCATTTGAATGAGCGGCTGTTACTGGGGTGAAGATTCCCGGAATAGAAATAGATGCTCGCAAGGCATGGTAGAGGTCCCCTTCTTTAAAAACCACTTCTTCGCCATTATTAAGATTGGTGGCTACGGCACGAAAAGGGATTTTTAGCTCTTCAATTTTAAGGGGACCAACAAAGTCGGTAATAATGCTAAAAACCTTTTCTCCTTTAAGGAAACCATGTTTGGCAAAAGTGAAATCGAGTAAGCGGAAAACATCAGCGCGTTGCAATTTTAAAAGCCAATCCTTGTACTTATCCAAAACTCCAGCGGCATATAAACCACCAATAACGGCACCCATGGAGCAGCCCGAAATTTCAACAATCTCATAGCCTTCCTCTTCTAACCTTTCTATAACTCCAATATGGGCTACGCCACGTGCGCCTCCAGAGGCTAATACTAAATGAACTTTCGGCTTACTTGAGGTTTTGGTCATAGTACAAATTTATAAAAAAAGGGTTTTTAACAGGCTTAGTTTTGGAGTCGCACTTAAGATTTCTAGCTAGACATCCTAAACCTAGAATAGGCTACCAGCACTACTGCCAATGAAATTACTTTTTAAGAGTATTCCCCTGCGCTAAGCTTAAGCATCTTGCGAAAGCAAAAAAAAGCCGGTCCTAATGGAACCGGCCCTCACCTCTCAAAAAAGCACGCTATTATACCCAGCGTAGGGTTATCTGTTTAAATCCTTCGGGAATAAGAATTTTAAATATTTCAGGCTTTTCGGAATCGGTATTTAGACTACCCGTAAATGCCTCCGAGTCCAACTCAATGCTTTTAGGCAATTGGTTGAAACCATGAAAAACCATCTCGTAGTTGGCATAGGCGGCTTTCATTCGGCCCTGCTGATGTTGGGTTATACGGTATTTAGTTTCGGTAGGAAGCACCGTAAAACTTTTGTTTAAGTAATAGCCTTGCTTGTGCCCGTGGCCATCGCCTTGGTCTTCATAAAGCTGACTTTCTTCTGTTTCCGAACCCTTATAAACGTGCAGTTCCATTTGTTCGATATCCTTTTCCCCCACGTATTGTTGGGCTGCTTGCATGGGGAGAATTCCACCAGCTTTTACGAAAATCGGAATTTGATTCATCGGAGTATCAATAAAGTACTCTTTTCCTCCAGCGTAAAGAGTATCGCTAAAGAAATGATACCAATCACCTTTCGGCAGATATAACCTACGTCCTTGACGGTCTGGCTCTAAAACTGGGCAAACTAAGATATGATCACCGAAGATAAACTCATCTTGACGATACCAAGTTTGTGGATCCTTGTGATCATAAAAAGAAAGTGGACGAAGCATTGGTTTACCGTCGCTGGTATATTGGTAAAAGTTCGTGTAGTGGTAAGGAAGAAGCTTGTAACGTAATTCTATGGCTTCCCTTACAAGGTCAGTAGCCTCATCACCAAAGCTCCATGGCTCCTGCTCGCCGTGGTCGCCCGATGAATGTGTGCGCATTAAAGGGTGGAAAACTCCTAATTGAATCCATCTTACGTAAAGTTCCATGGTCGGGTGTTCGGTAAAGCCTCCGATATCCGTCCCTACAAAAGAAAAACCGCTTACGCTGAGACGTTGGCATTGCACATTAGCCACCCAAAGATGTTCCCAGGTGGCAATATTATCACCTGTCCAAACTGAGCTATAACGCTGGCCACCAGAATAAGTGCTGCGGGTAATGATAAAGGGACGGTTAGGAAAGGCAAATTTCTTCACGCCTTCGTGTGTCGCCCTGCTCATTTGCATTCCATAAACATTATGTGCTTTACGATGGCTGCAAGGGTTCCCATCGTAATCGTGGCGTATATCTAGAGGAAAGGTTTTAGTGGGAACGTCCATAATAGCAGGCTCGTTCATATCATTCCAAACGCCGGCTGAACCAATGTCTGAGATTAATTCTTCAAATAAACCAGACCACCACTCGCGCACTTCAGGATTGGTGAAATCTGGGAAATAGCAGTCGCCCGGCCAAACTTTGCCTTTATATAAAGGGCCATCAGCATGTCTGCAGAAGTAATCTTTTTCAAATCCTTCTTTGCAAACATCGTAATCCATATCAATCTTAATCCCCGGATCAATAATGGCCACGGTTTTAAAGCCCATTTCTTTTAGGCGCGCGACCATCCCCTTAGGATCGGGAAAATTCTCTTTGTTCCAAGTAAAGCAGCGGAAACCTTCCATATAGTCTATATCCAAATAGATGGCATCGGTGGGGATTTTCAATTCCCGCAATTTAGTGGCGATGTTCATCACTTCTTCTTCGCTAGAATAGCTCCATTTGCATTGATGGTAACCTAGCGACCATTTAGCTGGCATATCTGGCTTTCCGGTTAGGCGTGAATAGCGCGTAGCAATATTCATGAGGCTAGAACCAGCGATATAGTAGTAATTTATTTCGCCACCTTCTGCCCAAAAACTAGTAACATTATTGCGCTCGCTAGCAAAATCGAAGAAGGTTTTAAAAGTATTATCGAAGAAGATACCATAGCATCCATCTTTATGGAGTCCGTAATAGAAAGGAATGTTCCGGTAAAGAGGATCCGCGTCCTTAGCAAAGCCATATTCATCGGTACCCCAATTCTCAAAACGCTTGTCGCGCAAATTTAAATTGCTGGGCTTATCGCCTAAGCCGTAATAATGCTCCCCTAGGAGAGAGCGCTTACTCATTTTTACAATATTATCGCCCTTTTGGGGATCTTCTTGCCAATGGAAGCCTTTTTCATCTTGGCTTATTAGTTTACCCTCCGCATCGTAAATGCTTACCTTAAGGTCTACCTTGGCAACGCGGCAAGTTGTTTTCGGGGTAATTAATTCATAATACTCTTCCTGCTCTTTCACTTCAAAATGACTGAAGCCACTGCGATGGTCTTCGTCCATGGCGTAGGAGAAATCATTAGAAAAATAGCCTTTTGCACTAAAGCGGAAACGCATTACGTGATCGGTAATAACCTCAACACGCAGCATTACCTTATTATATGTATGAAACACTACGTGTGAATTGGCCTTTTCAACCTTCACGACATAGCTAGGAAACTGTTCGTTAGTTAGTGTGTGCATTTGCCACAATCGTCTTTAATTAAAGCGACGAATGTATATAATTATTCCTTACTTCGTGTAGATTGTACACTAACTTTAAAGGAAATTAAGGAGACCGACCTTTATTTCGCTGCAGCCGAGTGAACTTCTTGCTACTTTACCTAAAGATTAAATTTTCGTTAAATCGAAATTTGAGGGTTTTTAGTAGATGAATCACTGCCTTAATGGGCTATAGAGAAAGGTGACCCCTAGAAATATGGGGGTGGATGTTATTTTTTCGAAAAATATTAACTTCGTGTAATAATTACACTAACTTTGTCGAAACTTTATAAGATCAAAGAACATAAAGTATGTCACTAAAAAAGAAATATCTAAAATCGAAGCCTGTTTGCAAAGTGAGCTTTGAGTTTACCCCGGAGACGCTAGCGTCGGCAAAAACTGTGGAAATTTTGGGAGATTTCAATAACTGGGAACCAGTAGCTATGCGTAAGGTTAAGACTGCCTTTACCCGTACCCTCGATTTAGAGGCTGGTAAAAAATACCAGTTTAGATATAGAATTAACGGCGAGCTCTGGCAAAATGACGAGGCCGCAGACGAATATGTGCCCAATGGCATTTCAGGCGACAATTCTGTTGTCACTGTTTAAGTCAGTGTGTATTTGAGAGGGAAAAGCGCCTTGGTTTAACCGAGGCGCTTTTTTTTAGGCCTATTTTTTCTTGTAAACCACTGCAGCTAGGGGGGGTAGACTTAGTTCGATTGATTGTTCAAAACCATGCATTGCATTATTTGAAGATTTGCACAGGTCTTGCGCTTTATAGTCACTGCCCCAGTTTTCGGTAGCATCAGAATTAAAGGCTAGGCGATAATTTCCTGCAGAGGGCACTCCAATGCTGTAAGCATCAATAGTACGCGGCGTAAAATTTAAAACACAAATTAGCTCCTCTTTGCCGCTCTTTCTAATAAAGCTCAATACCGAGTTATGGTGGTCATTATGCTCAATCCAGCGAAAGCTTTCGTAGCTGTAGTTGTCTTTGTAAAGGCTTTTTTCACTTCGGTAGAGATGATTCAATTGGCTAATCGTCTTAAAAATGCCGCGGTGAGCATCTCCGTCTAGTTCCTCCCAAGAAAGGCTATCGGCAAATTTCCACTCTTCACGCTGACCAAATTCCCCGCCCATAAATATTAGTTTGGCTCCAGGATGCAAATACATCCAGCTAAAAAGCAATCTTAAATTGGCAAATTGCTGCCAGCTATCGCCGGGCATCTTCTCCAATAGTGATTTCTTGCCATAAACCACTTCATCGTGCGAGAGCGGAAGCATAAAGTGCTCGGTAAAAGCATAGGCCAAGCTGAAAGTGATTTCATTATGGTGATGACTGCGATGAATCGGATCGCGTTTAAAGTATTCCAAACCATCATTCATCCAACCCATCATCCATTTTAATCCGAAACCGAGCCCTCCATCAAAAGTAGGGTAGCTCACTTTATTAAAGGAAGTAGATTCTTCAGCAATAGTTTGTACATCTGGAAAGGCTCCATAAACAGCCTCATTAAACTCTTTTATAAAAGCAATCGCATCGAGGTTTTCGTTGCCACCAAATTCATTAGGTTCCCATTGACCCTCTTCACGGGAATAGTCGAGATAAAGCATACTAGCTACAGCATCTACGCGCAGTGCATCAATGTGAAACTGCTCTAACCAGAAGATGGCATTACTAATTAAAAATGATTTTACTTCTGGGCGACCGTAATTAAAGATGAGGCTCTTCCAATCGGGATGATAACCTTTGCGATCATCGGGATGTTCGTAAACACAGCTGCCATCAAAGTTGCCGAGACCGTGGGCATCGGCGGGGAAGTGCGAGGGAACCCAATCTAATATAACACCGATACCTTCTTTGTGAAAAGCGTCTACTAAATAGCGGAGATCTTCGGCCGGGCCGAAACGGCTGCTTGCGGCGAAATAACCAGTTATTTGATAACCCCAAGAAGGTTCATAGGGGTACTCCATAATAGGCATGAATTCTACATGGGTAAATCCTGCTTTTTTTACGTATGGCACCAGTTCTTCGGCCAATTCACGGTAGCCTAAAACATCGCCATTTTCTTTGCGCTTCCAGGAGGCTAAATGCACCTCATAAATACTTAATGGCGCGTCTATAGCGTTGGACTTGTGCCTTTGTTTCATCCATGCGCTGTCTTCCCACTTATACGCACTTTCATTTGAAACTACAGAGGCCGTTTTGGGTGGATGTTCTGCTTGACGAGCGTAGGGATCTGCTTTTTCCAAAACTTCACCTGCATGGTCATTGAATATTTTGTATTTGTAAATGTCGCCCGCTTTAACACCCGGAATAAAGCCTTCCCAAATTCCTGAGCTGTCCCATCTTACGTTTAAGCTGTAGTTTTCCCCATGCCAGCCATTAAAGTTTCCTATTACTTCTACGCGATTTGCCGAGGGAGCATAGACGGCAAAATAACAGCCTTTGTTATCGGCATGTTCCATTAGGTGCGCGCCAAAATGGCGATAGGCGCGTTGATGTTTCCCCGCCTTAAAGAGGAAAATATCATCCTCGCTAAAAAGGGAAGTGCTTATTACTTGGTTGCTCATATTTTTTTGATTTCGTCGGTTATTTCAAGTATGCCCTGCAAGGGAATAATGGCCCAGTCGGGCCTGCCATTAAGCTCATAGCCTAATTCGTAAATGGCTTTTTCTAAAAGGAAATAATGCAAGAGGTAGGTAATTTCTTTGCGATAGCCGATGTCTAATTGATTTTTAAATGCCTCTTTGAAGTAGGTATTAAGGTATACACCACTGATGGCTTGATAGAGTGCCTTACTTTGATTGGCACGTTTGGGGCTATTTTCTGCTCCTAATTTTACTTGCGTAGAATGCAAGGCATAATGAAAGGAGCGGAGTAAGCCGGCCACGTCTTTTAAGGGCGATTGTTTTACCTTCCTATCGCGAATGGTGCTTTCAGGCTCACCTTCATAGTCGAGAATAAAAAAGTCATCCTCTTGCTTAAGGATTTGCCCTAAATGATAATCTCCGTGAATACGAATTCTGAAACTTCGTAGTCTTTCTTCGTCGAAGCTGAGAATAAAATTGATGATTTGATCTTTCCTGCTAAGGACTTTTCTGGCTAAAACTTGTGCAGAATCTGGCAATTCGGCGAATTTATTATTCAACAAGTTATAGCGAGCATCAAATTGGTAAATCAAGCGATTTTTAAGCCAAACAGTAAAGTCGCTATTGTAATTGCTCACTACAAAATTGCGATCTCGGCTATTGCTAGCGAGGGCAATATGCATTTCAGCTGTTCGTTTGGCCAGCGTCTCAATATGCTTAAAAAAGGCCTTCCCGGGGTTTTTTAATAAGTAAGCATTAACTTTCCTCAGCTTAAGTGGATAAATGGCATTCCAAGGCATCACTTGCAAATCTTCCTGATCTGCTTTAGCAAAAAAGGACTCTACCGCCGTGAGCATCCAATTCCAGGCATCGCCATCGTTTTCTAGTTTCTCTTGCATCAGGCCAAGGGAAATGTCAAAACCCGGACTAGGTTCCCACCAAATTAAGCCACTCAAATTGGGGAAGTTTTTAAAATAACTCTGCTGTGCTAAAAACTCATTAAGTTCAAAGTCGGGATTCTTATCTCTGAAAAGACGGCGGAATATTTTTAGATAGAAAAAGTCGTTTATAATTATAGTGCTATTACTTTGTTCGGCATTGAGCAATTTTGAACTAAAGTCCTTAACCAAGCCCAAATCGCCGATAGCCTTGAAAAACACTTTACTGTCGCCTTCTTTTAGGATCTGGTTTTGCTGAAGTAATTGAAATAGCGCAGCATGAAAGCCTTTATCGTAAATAGCATCTATTAGTAAATATTTCTTCGCATTTAGTTCTACTTCTGCCAATTTTGCGGCAGCGGGTGTCTCTGTTTCGAGAGGAACAATTGCTAAGGGTAAAAAGTAATTATGGGCAGAACTTTGTTTAAAAAAGACTTCTAAAATTAGCAGATTGTAGAGTCTGTTACCATTCTGCAAAGGCATACTTTTATTAATAATTACCTGCAGTATTTGTGATGATTTCCCCCCAAACCAGCG
>CBFHVV010000079.1:0-13643 GCA_965658965.1 Croceimicrobium sp. | reverse complement strand
ACTTTACCAGACTCGTCAATTACCACAATAGCACGCGACATTAGGCCTTCAAAACCACCATCGGTAATCAATACTTCATAAGCATCACTAAAATTAGAATCGCGGAACTCGGAAAGGGTTACCACATTTTCTATTCCTTCGGCAGCACAAAAGCGTTTTAAGGCGAAAGGTAAATCACGGCTAATATTTAGTACACTAACATTAGCAAGGTTAGCAGCTTCTTTGTTAAAAGTGCGCACTGAATTTGCACAAACCCCAGTGTCTACACTCGGGAAGATGTTTAGCACGACCTTTTTACCACTAAAATCGCTGAGTTCATGGGTTTTTAGGCTTTCATCAACTAACTTAAAATTCGGTGCTTCACTTCCAACTGCGGGAAGTTCACCATTGGTATTGCAAGGATTTCCTCCTAATGTAATTTTAGCCATTCTTTTTTGTTTTTAAGTTTAACAAAAAAAGCCACCTCTTGTTGAGGTGGCTTTTAATTGTGCGATATTATTTCTTATCGTCTACTTCTTCATATTCAACGTCGGTCACATCATCTGCACCGCCGCCGTCGCTTTCTGCTTGAGCACCTTGGTCAGCAGCACCCGTGGCGCCTGCTTCTTCTTGCGCTTTATACATTTCTTCGGAAGCGTTTTTCCAAGCTTCGTTGATTTTTTCCATAGCTGCGTCGATACCTGCGATATCTTGAGCAGCATGAACTTTCTTAAGCTCTTCTAAAGCTTCCTCAACTGGCTTTTTCTTCTCATCTGAGATTTTCTCCCCAAATTCTTTCAGTTGCTTTTCTGTTTGGAAAACCATACTGTCAGCTTGGTTTAGTTTTTCAACTTTCTCTTTAGCTTTATTGTCCGAATCAGCGTTAGCTTCTGCTTCTTGCTTCATACGGTCAATTTCTTCTTTGCTTAAGCCTGAGCTCGCTTCAATTTTGATACTTTGCTCTTTACCCGTTGCCTTATCCTTAGCAGAAACCTTCAAGATACCATTGGCATCAATATCAAAGGCCACTTCAATTTGAGGAGTACCGCGTGGAGCAGGAGGAATGTCAGTTAATTGAAAACGTCCAATAGTTTTATTGTCGTTCGCCATTGAGCGCTCGCCTTGTAAAACATGGATGTCTACTGCCGGTTGATTATCGCTTGCAGTAGAGAATGTTTCCGATTTTTTAGTAGGAATGGTTGTATTCGCTTCAATAAGCTTGGTAAATACGCCACCCATAGTTTCAATTCCTAAAGATAATGGTGTAACATCTAACAGAAGTACATCCTTTACATCTCCAGATAAAACACCACCTTGAATTGCTGCTCCTAGAGCTACAACTTCGTCTGGGTTTACACCTTTAGAAGGTTCTTTGCCGAAGAATTTTTTTACTGCATCCTGTACCGCAGGAATACGAGTAGATCCACCTACTAAAATTACCTCGTCAATCTCTGAAATCTCTAAGTCTGAATTTTTAAGAGCTTTACGACAAGGTACAATGGTGCGTTCTACTAAATCGTGCACTAACTGCTCAAATTTAGAACGGCTTAATTTACGTACTAAGTGCTTTGGTCCGCTTGCAGTAGCTGTGATATAGGGTAAGTTAATTTCCGTTTCATTGGTAGATGAAAGTTCAATTTTTGCTTTCTCCGCAGCTTCTTTTAAGCGTTGTAATGCCATGGCATCTTTGCTTAAATCAAAATCTTCTTCGGCCTTAAACTCATTTACCAACCAATCGATAAGAGCTTGGTCAAAGTCATCTCCACCTAAGTGAGTATCACCATCGGTAGCCAAAACTTCAAATACACCTTCTCCTAATTCTAAGATGGATACATCGTGAGTACCACCACCGCAATCAAAAACAGCTACTTTTTTATCACCGCCTTTTTTGTCAATTCCGTAAGCCAAAGATGCTGCAGTTGGCTCGTTAATGATACGTTTAACTGCTAAACCAGCAATTTCACCTGCCTCTTTAGTGGCCTGACGCTGAGAATCATTAAAGTAAGCAGGAACGGTAATAACCGCTTCAGTTACCTCTTCTCCTAAATAGTCTTCCGCCGTTTTCTTCATTTTTTGAAGAATCATGGCAGAAAGTTCTTGGGGAGTATACATTCTCCCGTCAATATCTACTCTAGAAGTATCATTATCGCCTTTTACCAAGTTATAGGGAACGCGACCTGCTTCTTTCGACATTTCGCTGTAGGTAGAACCCATAAAACGTTTGATCGAAGAGATGGTTTTTTCAGGATTTGTAATTGCTTGTCTTTTAGCTGGATCACCAACTTTTCTCTCGCCCCCTTCTACAAAGGCAATCATTGATGGTGTAGTTCTTTTTCCTTCGCTATTAGGTATTACTACTGCCTCGTTACCTTCCATTACGGCAACACAAGAGTTAGTAGTTCCTAAATCAATGCCAATGATTTTTCCCATGGCTATTATTTATTTTAGTTAGTAAGTTCAAGTTCACGCAAAGAAAGTCAAAGGCTGTGCCACTAGTATGTCAACAAAAAATCCTGACAGTATTGTCAGGATTTACGTGAGTTTAAATCTTTTATATGTTAATGTGTCGCACTGTCAGGCTAAAAACATCTTCTTTCATTATCCACACACCAACATGTGTCACCATTGGGGTTTCCTGATTCGAAGCGAGCAAAATTTAAATCGCAGGTAACATCACTCACAATCAAGCGATCGTAAAGGCGTTGTTGCAAATTAACTCCGCGACGGCGTTGGAAAGTGCGAGAACTTAAAATTCCAGTTCCATTAGCGACTTGACTATAATCGGGACGGTTTTGATTGATACCCGCGCTTGGCTTATTTAATTCAATAAATGTCATAAGTTCTTCCGAGGCCCCATAAATTTCCACATCTAAGGATTGGAAAAATCGAATTAAGTTGGGGTCCTTTTCTAAATTCGCTGCCAAGGCCAAATTCAGTTCATTGCCGGTAAAGGTTAGGTTAATATTATCGAATCTCGACTCTACTAATGGCAAAGTAATCTTAACGGTTTTAAGCTCTTCAGCCCGGGTACTTAAGTTTACCTCCTTGTAATTAAAATTAATTATAGGCTGGTATGCTGTCATTTTAACCGTAGCGTCGGGGTTATTACCTTCCAAATCTTGTCTAATCCGAAACTCTATTTGACCGTTAAAAATTCTTGCCGTTAAATTTTCACGTGGTACTAAAATATCTATACTGCCCACAACACCTGTGCGAGCGCTTGCTTTCGTACCATCTTTACGATCTACCACAACTTCATACTCTTTATCATTTTGAATGGCCAAGTCACTCGGAACACGATATAGGTAAAAACCATCGCTGGTGAATAGACCAGAATCTAAAGCTATTGAGTTATCGTAAATTAAAGGTGCTTCTTTGTCAAAATCAGCTGCATCCTTGCTGTATTCTCTAATATATACCTGAATATCTGCGGTATCATAATACAAAGAATCTGATAAGCCTACCGAGTTGATGGCTGGCTCTGTGCCAAGATAGCCTCTTTGCACTCGAATGTAGTTGCTATCTAATTTCGGGTTAAGCATTCCGTAAATAATGCTCAAGTCTTTATATTCCGCATTAATATCCACTTCATTATCGCAGCTATATAAACTAGCGAATATGCCGAGGGCTAAAAGTAATTTTTTCATGTAGGCAGAGTTCTGTTGTTTTTGCTTCGAGGCAAGCATCAAAAGTATAAATTTGTAAGCAGAAAAAATTACTATGTCAGTAGCAAGCTCAGATTTTAAAAAAGTTACTACCAATTCGGTTCAAGAAATGAAGCGCAAAGGAGAGAAAATCTCCATGCTTACCGCTTATGATTATACCTTAGCTCGAATAATTGACCAAGCTGGAATAGATGTGATATTAGTAGGGGATAGTGCTTCCAATGTAATGGCGGGACATGAAACTACTTTGCCTATTACTTTAAGCGAAATGATTTACCACGCTAGTTCGGTGGTACGCGCTGTAACCCGTGCATTAGTGGTTGTTGATTTGCCTTTTGGTTCTTACCAAGGAAACTCGAAAGAAGCGCTTGGTTCTGCGATTAGAATAATGAAGGAGAGCGGCGGGCATGCCGTAAAACTGGAAGGTGGAATTGAAATTTTAGAATCTATTCAGCGCATTTTAACTGCGGGGATTCCTGTAATGGGGCATCTAGGTTTAACCCCCCAAAGCATTTATAAATTTGGCACCTATACCGTTAGGGCTAAAGAAGAAGAAGAGGCAGATAAGCTATTGCAAGATGCGAAAGCCTTGGAAGAAGCGGGTTGTTTTGCCTTGGTTTTAGAAAAAATACCGGCTCATTTGGCCAAGCGAGTAGCGGATAATCTTAGTATTCCTGTTATTGGAATTGGTGCTGGCGCAGAAGTCGATGGTCAAGTTCTGGTTTTACACGATATGTTAGGAATGACCCACGAGTTTAACCCTCGCTTTTTACGTCGTTATTTAGATATGTATACTGAAATAACAGGAGCCGTTCGACAATATGCTCAGGATGTGAAGGATGGCGATTTCCCTAATGCGCAGGAACAGTATTAAGCTTTGAAGGTAAAAGATCGAATTGTTTTTGAGGATAACCATCTGATTGTAGTTAACAAACTAGCGGGTGAGTTGGTACAGGGCGACTTTACAGGAGATAAGCCCCTAGTGGAATTGGTTAGAGATTATATTAGAGATACATACAATAAGCCTGGCAATGTATTTTGTGGATTGGTGCATCGCTTAGATCGGCCGACCTCTGGAATGGTGGTTTTTGCTAAAACCTCCAAGGCATTAAGCCGTATGAATAAGCTCTTTGAAACCCGCAGTTTAGAGAAGCGCTATTATGCCGTGCTTGCTGAGAAACCACCCGAAGACTTAAGTTTACTGGAGCATTGGTTACGTAAGGATGGAACAAAAAATAAGTCATTTGTGGTTAAGCCTAATACCGTAAATGCGAAAAAGGCACGTTTAGAATACCGCTTGGTAGCAGCTTCGCAAAAATACTTTTTAGCTGAGGTTAATCTCTTAACCGGTAGACATCATCAAATAAGAGTGCAACTTGCCAAGGAGGGAAATCCTATTAAAGGTGATTTGAAATATGGCTATCCACGAAGTAATCACGACGCAAGTATTAGTCTACATGCTGGCAAGCTTTCTTTTGAACACCCAGTTAGCAAGGAAATGCTTAATTTGAGAGCCGCTTGCTTAGGTGAAGATGCCATTTGGCGAGTTTTTAACTCTTATATTTCCTAATGAAGTTGTTACTAGATTTAGCGGTATTAATAGTGCTCTTCTGGTTTTTCAGTAGAGCCGTTAAACTGCTTTTTCCAAAATCTAACTTGGAGCAAAAAGTATCAGAAGCATCTAAAGCAGGGCTAGCTGCTTATCGAAAACGCTACTTTATCGTGTTTGCCATTCTTGCGCTGTTAATTAGCTTCTTCTCTTATTGGGTCTTGTATTTTTTAGCGGAAGAAGTTTTTGTTTCCCCTGAGTTTAATGGTCTTTATTACGGTGTGAAGCCGCAGGCATATATTCAAAGCGCGGTTTTGTTTGCCTTACTAAGTGCGGCTTTTATAAGCCCTTATATTAATGATCGTTTGCAGCGAGATGGTTTAGGTTTCTACCTCGAAGAGCTGCAAGAACATGTTCAGGGTTACCGCATAAAAGGTTTAAAACTGGTGCAGCTAAGTGCAGGTTTTGTATTACTCTTTTTATTGCTCTATGCGCAAATGGAAACTTTTTTTGTGATGAACCCGAAGGAGGGTCGAGCCGTTCATGGCTTCAGTAGCAATAATTATTTTAAAATATCTGAAATTAAAGAGATTAATAGTGATAAAGACTTGGAAATAATTCTATTTAATGGCGATACGATTTCCTTAAGTCCTTATAATTATGATTCTAAAGAAGTATATGATTTTATAAATAAAAACACCCCCTAAAAAAGGGGGTATTTTTGTTTTGAGACTAAGCTTTAAGCAATCTCAATTTTTCTCAGTGAGTTGATTTCTTCTTTGCTCTTTTTAGGAAGCTCTAGGTGTAAAATCCCATTATTGAATTTCGCTTGAATCTTTTCTTCGTCAATATGAGCTTCATTAAACTGGAAGCTTCTCTTAAAGCTTTTGTGGCTAAATTCTCTACGATGAGTTTTAATACCTTCGGTTTCTTCGGTCTTGCTTTTTGTTTCTGCGCTAAGAGTAATTAGCCCCTTACTTAGCTCAATATTTATTTGGTCTTTTTCAAAGCCAGGAACTAATAATTCTAAAAGGAAAGCATCGTCGTTCTCGCTTATGTTAACGGCGGGACTCCTAGAAAAATTTTCTAATTTGTTTGACCAATGTAAGGGTTCATCTCTAAAAAAGGTGTCGAATAATTGATTCATGTTGTTCATTTCTGGTTTTCTAATTATCGTTTTCATTTTTTGTATTTTATTATTTGATCTAGTGTTAGTCAACTTACGTACCAATTGTGGTAGCTTGCTTTTTATGAGAAACAATACGCCATATTGACTGGTTTTGTTTATTTAGCAGGTCATATTGTCTGCTTTGCTAATTATATGCTGTCAAATGGTTTCTTTTGCACTATTAAAATATAGTTATGAAAAAAGGATTGGCTTTACTCTTGGTTTTAGGAATTTATGCTTGCAGCACTGTGCCGCTCACGGGCAGAAAGCAGTTAAGTTTGATTCCTGGATCTCAGATGTCGGCGATGGCGGTAGACCAATACCAGCAAGTATTAAGTCAGTCGAAAGTAATTAGTGGTACCCAACAGGCCAAAATGGTTAAGGATGTCGGTGCTAAAATTTCGATGGCAGTGGAACGCTACCTAAGGGAAAAAGGCCATGGCGACATGGTAAAGGAGTTCGCTTGGGAATTTAATTTAATTGAGGAGAATATTGTTAATGCCTGGTGTATGCCTAGTGGCAAGGTTGCTTTTTATACCGGGATAATGGGTGTGTGCCAAGATGAAGCTGGCGTAGCAGTTGTGATGGGGCATGAAATAGCCCATGCAGTTGCCAAGCATGGTTCGGAGCGAATGAGTCAGGGATTATTGCAACAATTTGGTGGAATGGCTTTACAAGTGGCTTTACAAGATAAGCCGGCAGAAACCCAAAGTTTGTATATGGCCGCTTATGGTTTAGGGGCTCAATATGGAGCAGTATTACCATTTAGCCGCTTACATGAGAGTGAAGCCGATGAAATGGGTTTAGTATTTATGGCCATGGCAGGCTATGATCCACGAGAAGCGCCTAAGTTTTGGGAGCGTATGTCTGCTAAATCTGGTGGCTCGGCTCCTCCAGAATTTATGTCCACGCACCCAGCACATGATACCCGCATTAAAGATTTGAATGCTCAAATGGGTAAGGCTTACTCTATTTACCAGCGGAATGCTACTAAATAACGGAGAGCGTGAAAATTAAAGACTTCCTTAAAATCTTTGGAGCAATTGTAGTCCTCCAAGTAGCCACCGTATATAGGCAAGAAAATGATGTCTTATATTTTTTAAGCAAGCCTTTAATTATGGCTTCTTTAGGAGTGTTTGCCTTTTCTAAGCTGAAGGAAACAAAATTAAAGGCACAAGCTTATTTATTAGGTGCGGTGTTTTTCTCGTGGATTGGCGACATCCTACTCATGTTTGAAGGAAGTACAATGTTTCTCTTAGGCATGGCTGCCTTTGGCTTAGGTCATATCGGCTATATAATTTTTCATCGACGTCACTATGCAGCAAGTGAGAGGTTTAAAGTACTAAGCGCAATAATTTATAGTTTAATTTTAATAACCATGGTCCTCTACTTAGTAGCTATTCCAGATGCTATTAAATGGCCTATCTATGCTTATTTTTTAATATTGATGTTGCATTTAGTCTTTGCCACGCTTAACTTAGATAAATCCAATTTGGGGGCATGGCCAGCCATTGGAATTGGTTTGTTTGCCATTTCGGATGCTTTAATCGGTATCAATGTTTTTGGAGAAGGCCCAAAAAGTGTTTATATCTCTATGGCGGTGATGCTTACCTATTCGGCCTCGCAAGCAATGATAGTCTTGGGCATTTTGAAGCAAAAAAGTCTAAGTAATTAAACTCCCTTAAATAGGGTCAATATCAAATACTATTTGCAACCTTTTTTGTGGATACTCTTTTTCAAAGTAAGCCACTTGTTCTAGGAGTAATCTTTTAGCTTTTGGTCGATTAATGCTATTCTCTAGCTTTAATAGCATTTCCATTTGATAACGGCCTCTAAGTCGATTCGCGAGAGGATATTCGGGGCCTATCAATCTATTACCAAACACCTCTTTGAGAAGTTTGGCCAAAATTCCGGCTCTCTGCTCTAAATGACTCTGCTCCCGGTGCCGCACTGTTATCCGAAGCAAACGATTAAAAGGAGGATATTTATAATCTCTACGTTCCGTAATTTCTTTTTCGTACAAGGACTTGAAGCGGTTTTGCTGCACCTTTAAAATTACATCATGGCGTGGGTCACTGGTTTGTATGATCACTTTTCCACGTTCGCCTTTTCTTCCCGCTCGACCCGACACTTGCGCTAACATTTGAAATGCTTTTTCGTGAGATCTAAAATCTGGAAAGAAAAGCAGGGTATCAGCATTCATGATGCCCACTAATCCCACATTGCCAAAGTCTAGTCCCTTGGTAACCATTTGTGTTCCTACTAAAACATCAGTTTCTCCATCTTCAAAGGCGCCAATTATGTTTTCGTAGGCCTTTTTTTTACGGGTGGTATCCAAATCCATCCGCTGCACCGTAATATCGGGAAACATTAGTTTTAAGTCATCCTCTAATTTTTCGGTGCCAAACCCTAATGATTTTATTTGGTGACTTTTACAAGCCGGACATTGGTGTGGAACCCCCGCAGAGTAACCGCAATAGTGGCAGCGTAGCTGGTTGCTATAGCGGTGATAGGTCATGCTGATATCACAATTTTTACATTGTACAACATGTGCGCAATTTTCACATTGGATAAAAGTGGAGAAGCCACGCCGATTTTGAAAGAGTATCACTTGCTTTTTCTGGCGCAAGCAGTTTTCAATTTCTGCAATTAGTCTTTCGGAAAAATGACCTTTCAGCTTTTTCCTTTTGCGTTCTTCCTTCATGTCTACCGCAACAACTTCGGGCATTTCAATATTTCCAAAGCGTTCATTAAGACTGATTAAAGCATATTTGTTTCGGCGACAGTTAAAAAAAGACTCAAAAGAGGGAGTAGCTGAACCCAAAAGGACTTTGGCCTTATGTATACTAGCTAATACTATGGCAGAGTCGCGGGCATGGTAGCGGGGAGCCGGATCGTATTGTTTAAAGCTATTTTCATGCTCCTCATCAACAATAACCAAATCAAGGTTGCTGAATGGTAAAAAAATGCTACTTCGGGCCCCCACAATAAGACGAGGTTTTCCCGGGTTTTTAACGAGTTCAAGCCAGTTTTCTACTCGTTCTCGGTCGCTAAAGCGGGAATGATAAACCATTACAGCCTCGCCAAAATAGAGTCTTAAACGTTGAATTAATTGAGTAGTGAGAGCGATTTCGGGAACTAAATAAAGTGCTTGCCTTTTATTTTTTAGTACGCTTTCCAGCAGATGGGCATATACCTCTGTTTTTCCCGAGGAAGTTACTCCGTGTAAAAGACAGACATCATGTTCTTTCCATGCAGCTTTAATTTCATTCCTTGCCGCTGCTTGTGCATTACTGAGATCAGGTAAATTTGGTCGCACATCTGGCAGAGGACCAAAAATATTTTGCTCCTCGTAGTAAATGTTTACGATTCCTTTTTTCTCTAAACCTTTAAGGGCCGCCTCATTAGCATTAGCTTTCTTTAATAAGGAGGCGGCTACAATGCTTTTACCAATCCCGGCATAGCGGAAAAAGGCAAGTAGTAATTCTCTCTGTTTTTCGCTCCGGCCTAATAGATCAAAAGTTTCATTAAGCTTATCAGACTGTACTTTATCGCTTAAGGAAACCATTCGTTTCTTTCGGGGAGTGTAGCCACCTTTTAGCTCTTCCTCTAAAAAGAGATATTGCTTGCTTAGCAGTTCCTTAATTACATAAAGTGGGTTTTTTAGGTTGGTGATTTCTGTAAGATCTTTAATACTGAGTTTAGCCTGCGTCTGTAAAGCCTCTACTACCAAGTATTCCGTGTCATTAAGCTCTTCGTCGATTAGCTCTTTTTGTGGATTGCGCAAAACCACCATTTCACTTTCTAACTTTAAACCCGAGGGAAGCGCAGCGGTCATTACCTCACCTTCGTTGCATAAATAGTAATTGGCAATCCACTGCCAAAAACGAAATTGCTCACTTAAGATGATGGGAAACTCGTCTTCCTTTCCTAAAATCGGTTTTACAGTATACTCTAGGCTTTCCGCTTCAAATATGCGTTTAATAACACCCGTATAAAGCTTACGCTTACCTAAGGGAACTACCACCCGCATTCCAGGCATCAATTCCGTTTCGCGCCCTTCTGGAATACTATAGCTGTAGTTTTGTGGAAGTGCTTTAGGAATAATTATTTCGGCGAAATAGGGCATGGACGCGCGTGCTCCTAGTTAAAGGCTCTCGTTTTTGTGTTCTTTCTTAGAGCCATCGTAAAGATCATAGCGTAATAGCCAGGCGTCTAAACTTCCATTCTTTAGAAGGTATTTTTTACTCGCCTTAAGGCCGATACTTTTTATACCTTCTTCACTGCCGGTAAAAATCCAGGCGGTATAGCCACTAAAATGCCTTTTTAAGGTATTGCCAATTTCTCGATATAATAAGGGGATATTAGCCTCCATTTTTATATCGTAAGGTGGATTCATAATTAAAACACCAGTATCTGGAATATGGTCGCTTTTGTTCCACTTGGTAAAATCGGCTTTTTGGATTTTAATTACTTCATCCATTAAAGCTTGCTTAGCATTGCGTTTCGCCTTGGCTACGACCTTAGGATCTATATCAAATCCAAAAAATTGGACATTTGAGTTTTCCTCCTTCTCTAAACTTTTACTAAAAATAAGGTCGTAGAGGTCTTGATCGTAGTTATTCCAATTTTTAAAGGAATAATAATCCCGAAAAACATTTGCCGGAATATTGGCCGACTTTAGCGCAGCCTCAATTAAAAAAGTACCCGAGCCGCACATGGGATCAATTAAATTCTGGCTCCCATCAAATTCCATTAAAGCTAAAATTCCCGCACCTAGCACTTCGCTAAGGGGTGCGGCATCAACTTCGTTGCGATATTTTCTTTTGTGCAAGCTATCGCCTGAGCTATCTAGGGAAACCGTGCAAAAATGCCTTTGAATATGAATGTCAATACGAATGTCTGGTTCCCTTAATTTGACATTCGGTCTTTTTCCCGTTTGTTCCCGAAAGCGATCAACAATGGCATCTTTTGTTAATTGTGCCACATACAAACTATTACGGAAGCGATCAGAAAATACGGTAGAGTCTACTGCTATGGTTTTGTTAACGTCGAAATAATCTTCCCATGGGATTTTTTTAATCACTTTATAGAGATGATCTTCATCACGCACTTGAAAACGCTTCAGCTGCACAAGAATCCTTAAGGCCGTTCTTAACCATAGATTGGCTTTGTAAACAAAACCGATATCACCTGTTACTTCTACGCCGCGCGTTACTTCTTTGACATCTCTACCGCCGAGTTTTTTAACCTCTCGGCTCAGAATTTTTTCTATCCCCGGCAGGGTTTTTATAAAAAGGGTTAAATCTCCTTGCACGCGTTTAAAGTTCGAAAGGGTTTACTTCAAAAGCAGCACCACCCATGTCGTTAATTATCGCTTCAGAAAAAATAACTTCTCCTTGTACCACTTTATTAGCCGTTAACTCCAAATATAGGGTGTCGTACCAAACCTTTTCTTCTAGCATAAATTTTACCGAATAACCTTTTTGATCGTCTACATCGCTAGAGTCTTTTACAATCACGCCGTAAACCACATCATTACCCAAGGCAACTTCGATTAATTCTGTTTGAAGGCGGGCTCCTTCAGCGTTTTCTTCTTTTGGATTAGATTGACAGGCAGCTAGCCCTACCAGAGCTAGAAAGATTAGTTTTCTCATAAAATTGACTTTGTTGCAAAGGTAGTTTATAATAGACTAAAAATAGAGGCATGCGTAAGCATAGTAGTGATCTGATTATAGGCTTAAAACGGATTTTAGTGTGCCACTAAGGCCCTTGTTTATAACACTCTTTAATAATATTTCCACAAGCAAAGATGCGAAGGCTAGAGTAGAAGCTAATTTTTATTTAGTTTGCCGCATATTCTTGCACCATGAACCACCTTGCGACTCTCGATTGGGTTATCGTTATTTTTTTCATGCTTCTCTTTGTTGGGATAGGCATTTATTATCGCGGTAAATCAGAAGGAGGCTTAGCTGATTTCTTTTTAGGAGGCCGAAAGCTGCCCTGGTATATTGCTGGCGTTAGTATGGTAGCAACCACCTTTGCGGCAGATACGCCATTATGGGTAACCGAAAAGATTGCACAAAATGGAATTTCAGGTAACTGGCTTTGGTGGAATATGGTTATTGGAGGAATGCTTACCACTTTCTTTTTTGCTCGCCTCTGGCGAAGAGCAGATATAATAACGGAATTGGAGCTTTTAGAAATTCGCTACAGCGGAAAAGTAGCTTATTGGTTGCGTGCTATTCGTGCGGTGTATTTAGGCCTATTTATGAATGTGGTTATTATTGGTTGGGTAAACGCAGCCTTAATTTCCATATTGGAAGTTTTTTTTGAAATTCCATACGAACAAGCCTTTTGGTTAACCTTAGCGGCTATGGCACTGGTCGCAATTTATTCGTCTATTGCTGGATTGTTGGGAATTGCTATTACTGATTTTGTACAATTTATAATTGCCATGTCGGGCAGTGTGATCTTAGCCTTAGTTGTTTTAAACTTGCCCGAAGTAGGAGGGATAAGCGGCATGAAAGCGCAGCTACCAGCCTGGCGTTTAGACTTTTTCCCAAGTATCAATTCACCTTCCGATATTGCGGTAGGTACTTTTTCACTTTCTGCGGGTGCCTTTTTTTCTTATATCGTTATGCAGTGGTGGGCTAGTTGGTATCCCGGAAATGAACCCGGTGGTGGAGGCTATATTTCACAAAGAATGATGAGTGCCAAAGATGAGCGGGCCGCAGTTTATTCAAGTCTCTTTTTTCAAATTGCGCATTATTGTTTACGTCCTTGGCCTTGGATTTTGGTAGGCTTAGCCGCCTTAATTCTCTATCCCGACTTACCTTTAGAAGAATCTCGCAAAGGATTTATTTTAGCCATGCGAGATCACTTGCCTACTGGCCTAAAAGGACTGCTCTTCGTTGGTTTTATCTCGGCATATATGAGTACTATTTCAACTCAATTAAACTGGGGTAGTAGCTATCTTACAAATGACCTCTATCAGCGTTTTATTAAGCCAAATGATAGTTTTTCGCATCAGGCGAAAGCCAATAAACACTACGTTTTAGCGGGCCGCATTATTACTATTCTGATAATGTTAATTGCCATGTACGCTACTTCAAAAATCACTATGATTGATGAAGCAGCACAATTTTTAATTGCCAGTGGTGCTGGCTTGGGGATGGTATTGATTTTACGTTGGTACTGGTGGCGGATAAATGCCTGGAGTGAGCTAAGTGCCACTATTGCTCCCTTTATTGGTTTGGCTATTTCGAAATACCTTTTGCCA
>CBFHVV010000078.1:7784-13764 GCA_965658965.1 Croceimicrobium sp. | reverse complement strand
ATGGGTGGTGTGGTGATGCGGCACATGTAGTGCCAGTTTTGGCTAAAATTGCCGAAGCATCGGAAGGTAAAATCGATTTACGTTTGGTGCTGCGCGATGAGAATTTAGATTTAATGGACGATTACCTTACTAATGGAGGGAGAAGTATACCGAAGCTAATTCTTTTAAATGATGAGCAGGAAGAAATTGCTATGTGGGGCCCACGTCCGGCAGATGCCCAACAAATAATGGAAGAAGGAAAAGCAGCTGGTAAAGAAAAAGCAGAGATTAATATTGACTTGCAAAAATGGTACGCTCGTAATAAAGGGCTGCAAATTGCGGAAGAAGTTATCGATCTAGTTTAAGTAGAAAAGGGCTTTTAGTAAATAAAGGCCCTTTTTTTATGCTTAAATTTCTGCACCCACGAGATTAAAAGGAAGGGGAAGCAGAGCAGCTAACTTCTATGTCTACTTTATTACCAATGGTAAATGTATTGTAGTCTTCACCTATCTTGAAATCCAAACGATTAATGCTAAAGTGACCAATCAAGACGCCTTGTTTTAACTGGAAAGGAACACTCACTATTTTAGTTATTCCCCGGATGCTTAGTTTTCCATTTACCGCGTAGCCTTCCTTTGTCTTACTAAAACTGGTAGAATTAAAACATATTTCAGGATAAGTATCGGCTGCGAAAAACTCCTTCTCTAAAAGGTGTTTATCGCGTGTAGTATTACCCGTACTAACTGTCTTAACCTGTAAACAAACCCTTATGGAGCTGGTGTTTAGATCGTCCTCATCGATGCGAATTTCGCCTTCTAAGCCTTTAAAAGTACCTTCAACAGTATTGAAGCCTAAATTGCTGATTGTAAAGTGAACTGCCGACTTTTCACTATTTATAAGCTGAGCTTGAAGAATACCTGAAGACGAGAGAAATAAAGCGAAAAGGAATATTTTTAGGTGTTGCATATTTATCTAAACGTAAGTGAAATCAATAAGTTTGTAGAACTTTAGACTCTCTTCTTACTTATGATTTTATCTACTCAGCACTGCCATTGTTATTTGATTGATAATAAGGATATTGAAGAGGTGCTCAGCATGTACCAAGAAAAAGATTCGAATAAGTATATCGCTCCGCTGCTTGATAAAAGTGAGTTGTTCTACCGCAGGTTTCTGACTAATAAAATTTTAGCGAATAAGGAATCTCCTTCTTTTTGGGTAGTAAGAAACAGAGCGGACCAATCTCTTATAGGAACCATCAATCTCAACAAATTTGCAACTTCTCAATATTATCATATTGGCTGCCATTTAAGAAGGGAGGCTTGGAATAAGGGCTTTGCTAATGAATTAATGTTGGAGCTTTTAGAATACGCTAAAAAAGAAAAACAACTAAATGCGGTACACGGGATTTTTGAAAAGGAGCACTTCGTTTCTCAAAGGCTATTAATTAAACTTGGATTTAAAGCCTATGAAAGTCGCTGGGTAGATGGTAAAGAATTGTCCGTTTATCGCTTAAACCTATAAAGGCCTCAGTAAAGTTTTTCTCCCAAATTATTTAAAGGGCAATACCACGGTAAAGGTTGCACCTTGGTTAATACCTTCACTATGGGCTGTTAACTTACCGAAGTGTTTGTTTACAAACCTGCGTGATAAAAAAAGTCCCATACCATTACTAACTTCACCTTGGCTGCCACTGCGCGAATGTTCAGTAAAAGGCTTAAATAGACTTTCGGCAGTTTCGTCTTTAAAGCCCATCCCATTATCAATTACTTGGACACTTATTACAGATTGATTTTTGGTGGCTTTAATCCAGATCTCATCTCCTGGTTGCGAAAATTTTATAGCATTGCTAATTAGGTTCGTAAACACTTGCCGCAAAGCAGTTTCATTGGCGTACAATTCCAAATTCGTTTTAGCTTCAAAAATTAAATGAAGCTCTTTCTTTTTAGAAGCAATTCGGTAGGAGTCTATTACCTCTTTAATTACCTTCTGTAAATCTATCTTTTGCTTTTCTAGTTTACCCTGTGTTTTGGTCTCATTTTTCAGATTTGCAAGAGTATTCTCCATGAGGCTTAGTTGATCTGCTGCCAGAGATTTTATGGTGTTAACAAGCTCTAGCTTTTCTTCTTTATCATCTGAATCTAAAAGTAAGTCTAACGAAAGAACTATTCCAGAACATTGATTGCGCAAATCATGCGAGAGAATGGCAATAGTTTGTTGTTTTGACTCAATAAGATTGTCAAAAACTTCAATGGAGTATTGTAGATCTCTTAAAAGTTCTCCCACCTCATCTTTAAATTCAGTCGGTAAATTTGGAATTTTTTGAGACTCCAAGTAAGATTTTAAAGTATGGCTTGCGAGTTTTATGGGCGCAAGAAGCTTATTTAAGATAGTTAAGGTTACTGCAGTAGCACCTAAAGTGAAAATTAAGGTGATAAGCAAGACGGTTGATGTTGCTAAAACATCCTTGTTAAAGCTAAGAAAAACTATTAATCCAATTAACGGAATGTGAATACCTAAGAATGCTATTGCTAAGAATTTGCTCGAATATCTTTTAAATAGAACACCTCTTGATAGACTAGAATACAGTTTCATAGCGGGAAAGTATGGTTTTTACCCGAGGCAAAATCCTATTTGAAACATAAATTTCCCGAGGCCTTTTTACCTTAAAAAAAGATCAAATCTCAAAGTGAAAGTACTTTGAGAGGCTACTTCCTTTTAAAATTTAATTCGAGCGTATCACTCTTCAATGGCAATTGAATATTGAGCCTTATAACTATCATTGGCCTTTAGGTTTACTAGGCCCATTTTCTCTTGAAAAATACCCGTGCTCTGTTCCGAGTCGGTTAGGCCTTGCCAAGGCTCGATGCAAATAAAGTTGGCATTGGGTTTTGCCCATAAGCCGAGGAAAGGAAAGTTGGCAAAAGACACCTTAATACTTTGTTTAGACTTCTTAGATTTAAGGCTAAGCTCTCTTGATTGCAGATCGGTAAAAACTAATGCATCTTCTTTAAACATATCAGTCTTTAGATTTAAGTGTTTGGTAGCCTTTAAATAAGGAAGTTTTTCACCACTTAGTAATCCTTTATCATTAAGCATCCAACGAGAAGCGGTTTCAAGATGTTGAAACTCCAGATAGTAATCCTCATAATTTTCCCCTTGCTTAAAGGGACAATTAAAAGCAGGGTGTGCGCCTAAGGCAAAGTAAATGTCTTTGATGTCGGTGTTTTGCACAAGATGCGATACAATCAGCTTATTCGCTTCTAATTGGTATGTAATTCTGAAAATGAATTTATAGGGATATGTCTTTAGAGATTCTGGCGAAGAACTTAATTCGAAGCTCAAGTGATTATCGCCTTGAGAAACTAGTCTTAGACTCTCATTATGTCGGATAATTCCATGTTTTGGTATTTGATAGGATTTACCTTCTATTTGGCAGTTTCCATTGCGCAAGGCACCAATAATTGGAAAGAGCACGGGGGCATGGCTTCCCCAAACAGTAGGCTCTGCATTCCAAATATATTCGGTATTGGTTTTAAGTGATTTGAGGCTAGAAATTTCTACACCTTCCTGCTGAATAGTTACTGAGAGAAGGCTATTACCAATAGAATGAGTCATGCAAGAATATTTTTAGCAATGTAGTAAAGCAAGGAGAATTGTTGCACTTGGCAGATCATTTAGTTTCTAAAACTTACTTGCTTATAAAAACGAAATGCCGCCTTAGTGATTGTAGTGGAAATCCTTTTTGGGCTTTCGCCCGAAAAGATTGGAGCGTAAAGCGCGACCCAGCGGGGAAGGCCCTAATTCATTATAAAAATATTTATTGGAGCTTAAATTTTAATGCCAAAGCCCAGATAAAAAGTACGCGGATCGGAAGGAATTATACCGGGACCAGGATAGCCAGTGGCGCGACGGGTAAAGTAGGCCGCATTGCTAAGATTATTACAACCGGCTTCTACACTATATCGTTTATACTGGTAGCTTAGGGATAAATCTAAGATTTGATACGCGGGAATAAGTCCAATAATCCCTTCTCGTAAATCGCCTTTAGCTGGCACGGTAGAGTTTTCAACGTCGGTAAACTGTTCGCTAATAAAACTGTATTGGAGACCAAGACTAAACTTTTTATAAGCGCCTTTGAGGCCGAGCTTTAGATTAGTTTGTGGAATAAACTCAACCGATTTACCGGCCACATTATTTTCCTCGCTAGAGAGGTAAAGAGATTGTGTAAAGGCTGCATTAAGGAAGGAACTGAATTGAAAAACACTATTTTGTTTACCTGCAAGTTTAAGCCAATTTACCTCTATAAAAGTCTCTGCCCCATAAATTAATGCATTGCCAATATTTTTACGCACGCGTTGAGCGCGATTGTTTAAAATTATCCCAATTCGGTTATTATAGAGCAGGCTAAATAAGCTAAGATCGTAGGTGAACTTTTCTTGTACTTTACCGCGCGTGCCAATATCGGCGGTAAATCCAGTTTCGTCAGAAATTCCAGGATCGATTATAAAAGTTGGGTTAACGGTGCGGATATCACTAAAGGTTACGGAGCGATAATTTTGGGAAAAGTTTGCATAAATTTCCAGGTGTTTTTTGGGTTTATAAGATGCACCTAAGCCAAAAAGCACAAAAGATCTTTCCAAAGATCTATTATCTTCTAAGGTATCTCGGAAAATAGGATTACCGGCATTATCGAAATTTACTAATTGATATTCTCCGCGACTAGCCGTTTTAATATACTCGAACCGCGCACCAGGACTTAGCGAAAAGGAAGGACTGAGATAGAAGATATTTTCCGTGAAAAAGGCTAGATTTCGATTGGGAAAAGTAAAATTACTCTGATTGGCATAATCGGGAGAGGCATCGGTAGCAAGGCTAAAGTCGGCATCAATACCGTTTGTACCGGGGCCCTGTAGGTTTGAATTCTCTGCGTGGTAATATTTTGAGCCGATGAGAAAAACACTTTGTTGGCCCCCTAACTTATAACGTTTCAAATAGCGTAGTTCTGCTCCTGCATTGGCAAAGGTGCCCAAAATTAAATCGCGCGGATTTAAATAAACTCCAGCATTATTCTGCTCGTCTATTTCGGTAATAGGGTTGGCATTAAGGTTATTAGGGCTCCCTCTAAAGCCTACTGCTTTTCTTTGCGCATTGAGGGCAAAAAGGTTAAGGCTAAAATCAGCTTTATTAGAAAACTGATGTTTGAACTTGAGGGCGTATAGCTGCCAATTTACTTGAAACCAATTCCGACCGCGATTGCTAAAGCGGGGATTTTCATTAAACTGACTGTCGGTAAGGCCTCCAGCTTGTTTTGCTAAATAATTTAGTAGGGTATACTCTCCCGCTATTTGTGTTTTATCGCTAAAATTATACTCTAAATGAGCATAAATATTACGTGAATGGAATTGTGAGTTTGGCCGCCAGCCCTTGCCTTCTTTATAATTGAAGAAGGTGTAATAGGCCCAATTGCCTTTTGTACCGCCTAAACTAGTGAAATTGGTATATAAGCCATAACTACCAAGGGTATTTCTATGGACAATTTCCAGTGCTGTATCTCTAGATGGGCCTTTCATTTTAAAGTTTAAAAATCCTCCAAACTGGGTACCATACTGCAGAGAAGCAGCTCCACGTACTACCTGTATTTCTTCGAGTGCTTCGGCGCTGGGCGTATAATAGCTTTCTGGATAACCGAGCACGTCCGCGCTAATGTCGTAAGAGTTCTGTCTAACATTAAAATTGCTGCTGCGATTGGGATCAAGGCCGCGACCACCGATATTTAATTGAAGGCCTGCATCGTTATTTTCATAGATATTTAAACCTACTACCTGGGCAAAAACCTGACGTGCATTATTGGCTGCTAAATTTCCTAAGGTGTTCTCTAAAACTATCAGCTCTGTTTTCTTTCCCGCATAAACAGCAGTGCCTTCTACCTCATTGAGACGACCACCTCGGAAAGCTTCAGCCCGCTTTTTTTGAATTAATACTTCATCTAGTTCTTGGCCTA
>CBFHVV010000078.1:1020-7774 GCA_965658965.1 Croceimicrobium sp. | reverse complement strand
TTGAATAGAAACACTTTTACTTTGATATTGATAAGAGAAAAAGACCAGATTTTGTGTGCTGCTTTCTGCAAAAGACAGGGCGAAACGCCCTTCTTTATCGCTTATCTTAAGGTCTTTACTTTGGCGATGAAAAATTTCAACATCTTTTAAAGCGGTACTATCTGTTGCCGAGAATACTCGCCCTTGCAATTTGTATTGCGCCCGCAAGGCTACTGAGGAAAGTAGCAATAGACTATAAACCGTAAATCGTATCATTGAAAGGAAGAATCCAGGTTTTATTAGCCCAGCCACGCTTTATTTGGCTGAGATCGATAGTGGGATTAATATAAGCTTGACTAGAACGCCCATTTAGCGCAACATAGCTTTCCGCATAAATTTCTAAATCACCGCGGTTTTCAGTTCTCTGATAATACCTTTCTAAAAAGTGTGCATATTCGAGAATAAAATCTGGCTGAAAACTCATTTGCTTTTCTTGGAAGCTACTTAAGAATTTTTGATTATCGATTTGAAAGCGCTCTTTTTTCTCTGGATCATAAACGGTGAAATTAGTGTAGCCGGCTTTTTCCATAAGCATTACCCGCCAGCTGAAACGGAAGCCTTGCTCATGCCAAAAGAGTTCGCCAGGGTAAAATAGGTGGCGCCAGGGTATTAGAACCTGACTTAAGAGCAAAATGACGACAAAAGCAATTCTTATGCGCTCTTTAGAAGAAGCTTGCAAGTCTTTTTTTTGATTTGCTAGAGTAGTATGAATAGGCAATCGCAATAGCTTCTGTAATCCATGCAAAATTCGCAAATGAAAACTAGCATCAAAGAAGATTAAGGCACTAACAATCATTATATACGGAAACATTCCGATAGGGAATAGAATACGGGTAAGTACATGAAAAATTACTACTAGAGCGAAGGCAAATTTACGCGTGGGGCGATAAAGGAGTAAAAAGGGGATGCTCAAATCATAAAGCATACCAGCCCAACTGAAGCTATAATGTAGCCAACTTTCTTCTAGAAAGGCACCAATTAGAGCTAAGTCATATTTACCAGGAAGCCAGGTGGCTAAAGGCTGTGCAGAGAGTAGCCAATCGGAATTTATTTTAGCAAGACCAGCGTAGAAGTAAACAATAAAAAGTAATGCTTTGATGGCATCAATAGAGTAGCGGGGTATAAACTTAGAAAATAGTTGCGGGCGCCGTAGGGCATCGAGCGAAAAATAGCGGTTTGCAGGGAGGAAAACCAAGAGTAAGGCTAAAACGGAAATAAAGTAGTAGTGATTGAGGTAAGTGGTTTTATCCATAAGCTCGATATAGGTGAAGCTTAGCCAAAAAGTAGTGATGGCAAAACGATACCAAAGGCCTACGGAAATTAATAGGGCCGCTATAGCACAGATAAGAAAAAACAGGTAAGTATAATTCCCAAGCGGCTTAACCCATTCGAAGCCGTAAAAGCTAAAATGATAGCGTGGTTCTAGATACAGCTTTTCAATCCAGCCCATCAGCCAAAAGCGGATAAGACTAATGAACATCATTAAGCCAAATAAAATACGAAAGACCGCTAATGGTGCGGCCTCCGTATTTTCTTGAAAGTAGTATTTTAGCTTATAACGCATTAATCGCCATCAGCATCAATATAGTCCACACGTACATTTAAGGCCTGCATCATATCTACTTTTAGCAGTACCACGATTTTTTGTAATTCGTCGTATAAACGCAGTAAATCACCCTTGGAGTTTTGAACCAGATTAGCAAAACTTTGGTCTAAATTAGTGGCTTGTAAACGGGCTATTTCTAGTTGCGAGTTTATTTTAGAGCTAAGTAATTCACCTTGATCTTCAATGCCTAGATAATTTAAGTACTGCTCCAAGCTATTGCCAGACTGTGAGTCTTTAAATCCAGAGCCCTTAAAAAAAGCAGTATGCGCTTCCAAAGACTCCATGAATAGTTGCTTACTAAGGCTATCGCTATAATAAGCTTCTACGTTTTGCGGTAGTGTGTTTCCCGAGAAGACTCCAGCAGGGATTCCAACTTTACCAGCGCGGAGCTCTTTTTCGAAGTGAAACACAAAATCGTTTATCAACTTATTGGTAGAAGCGGTAGCCGAGGAGCCCGTATTAGCAATAAACTCCGCACGATAGCTGCTTTGCCATTCTGCTAATATCTGAGTAGACAAATTTTCTAAACGCTGACTAAGAGCTTGCAAATACCAACCATAATCGGGGCTGTTTAAAAAAGTATTCACTGTGCTTGTGGGCTCGCCTAGTCCGTTTAGAAGATAATCGATTGCTGGGAATCCTTGTTCATTATAAGTAGAAGGAAGGCTTAGATTAGGACTAGTATTGCCTAGGGCTTGCTCAATATCATCGGGCTTAGTAGGATAAATATTAGTGAAGTTTCGCAAAGTATTCGCTTCTGCAGGACCAATTTCTAAAAAACTAACCCATTGCCAAGCTTTATAAGCTGCCACAAAATCAGCTAGTAAAACTTGATGCTGGCTCGTGCTTGGCGCATCTACAAAAGTGGATACGGAGCTATTGAGAACCGCTACTTTCTGCTGATAATCTTGATATGCAGGCAAAATATAATTATCTGCCCAGTGTATTAGCATCGCAGAGCGATCAAAATTATCTACCGACTTCGTATTGTTGTCCACCTCATTGGAACAAGCAAAGCTTAGGCTGAGCAAAAGGGCTAAAAATACTTTCTTCATCTTTCCTCTCTTCATTTGTGGCAAATTTCACACAATATTTTAATTGGCCGCTTGGTTTAGGCTAAAACTAAAGCGAGATGCAATTTGATTAGATAAATCGTCTAAAGTGCTATCTTTTAAATCCCAAAAACCATTAGGACCATCGCTTATCAAGCTATTGAGAAGGCCATTTACTTCATTATAAGTAAAGTAGGGCTCTTCGGTGCTTGGGTTTTGCGTAAACATTAAGCTATAAATAAAACCATAGGCCTCAGATAAATCGTGTAAGGCAGTACCATTTTCGTTAGCAGCAAAAGCTCTCTTTGCAGCTTGCAAATAATAAACTGAACGAATACCGATTATGTTTGATATCTTTTCTTTGATAATTTTAATCTGTTCGTCACGCACGGCATATTCACCAGCCACAATTGCCGCACGGCCCAATTTGAAAGCATTGAAAATATCGTCGGCGTAGGAATTAAAGTCGGTGTCGCCGTTTACACGAGATAAATACTTATTTAATAACTGATCATTGCTGCCTAAAGTGGCCAAAGGATCACTACCATCTATCGCCATACCAAATAGATAGCCGTAGGCTTCATCCCACTTATGTTCCATATTAGTATAGTTGCTACCTTCTAAAAGAATCCCTTGATCATTATTTAATCGGTTGGAGCCTTCATCTAATACGGCAGAGCTGAGATAATTATTTAAAATTTGATCTGTGCAAAGAGCTCCAATTAGTGATTTGATTAAAAACTGATTGTATTCAAATCCTTGGGCATTCACATAACGAACGGAAGAACCATCTGCTATTTGTCCAGCTTGGCCAGCAACAGCTGCCTCGTTTTGCACGCTATATATTTCTGAAACTTGTTTCACAATAAAGCTATCTAAATCAGTTTTTACCTGTGCGCTTAAAGCGGAATTGGCACTGAAAAGATCGTAAGAAGCAGCTACTTTAGAGCGAATACTCTTGGTAGAAGCATTTAGTGCTGGATCGGTAAAGGGGTCAACATCATTTCCATTAGCATCGGCATTGGCATATATTTCCTGAATTTGATCGGCAGTTAGGTTAAAGTCTAGCAAGGCATCACTTAATTCATTCGCCATTGATAACCTTTGAGTTTGGCCACTATAATTGACCGTACTGGCGCCGTTCCTTTCAAAACTGTACTGCATAGGGGCAGTAACACTAGGATTAGGAAGCGGGCTATTTTCTTCTTTCTCACAGCTGGAAAATAGGATTAAGCCTAGTGAAAAAGCAGATAAAAATGGCAGAGTATTACGCATTATTCTTATTTAGATTAGTTAAAAATAGTTTGATACAGCAAAGCTAAAAAGCCTTCTCATAATGGCCAAGCCTTATTTGTAAACTTTCTAAATAAGAAGTGTTAACTACTGTTTTTGAGTAATATAAAATTTAAAAAAGAGTAAAATGTGAAGGGTGGAAGCCGATTCTAGTAGGGGAATTTACTTGGTGTCTGCCTTAGCGATTGTAGTGGAAATCCTTTTTTGGCCTCTGCCAAAAGAGATTGCAGCGTAAAGCGCGACCCAGAGGGTAAGGCCCAAAAAAAATGCATCCCAAGCTGAGATGCATTTAAAGGACTTTATAAAAATTAAATTAGATCACTTTCTCATCGATTAAGACCTGAAAAGATTCTTCCATGGTAGACTTTAAGGGACGAAAAGTAAGTTTAAGGTCTTTCTTGATTTTTGAATTATTTGCTTTCCACTCGATGTTTACATTACGGCGTAAAAATTTGCGATCGAGAGACTTGTCGATAAACGGTCCGAGAAGCACAATTAGCCATTTAGGCAGAGCGCTTTTAGCGGTAGGATATTTATCGCCGAATTTGTCTTTTAAGGCCAGCGACATTTCGAGGAAATTAGTGTTGTGAGCCGAAGTGATATAGCGTCCCTTTGCTGCAGCTCTAAAGCCAGCTTGAAAATGGGCTTCGGCCACGTCGCGCACGTCAACCATGCCAATACCTAATTTGGGAGCGCCACTTTTAAAAGTTCCGTCGCCCATTGACTTTAAAATATTGAAACTTTCGGAGGTAGTAGCGCCAGGATTTAAGGGAGGACCCATCACTAGGGAAGGATTGATGGTAACCAAATCCCACTGATTTTGCGTTTTAGCAATTTCCCATGCCTTTTTCTCAGCTTGGGTTTTAGAATAGGAATAGGGTTGATAATCTAGCGAAGACTCGGTATTCCACATCTCCTCAGTAATTTCTCCATGGGGAGCATTTTTACAATCGATGGCATCGCTGTAAATTGCGGCGCAGCTGCTGGTAAGTACAACACGCTTAACACTTGCCACTTCTTTGGCACTATTTAAAACATTGGCTGTTCCTTTAACCGCAGGATCGACCAAATCTTTTTGCGGATCCTTAAAATTAGAAGTAAAAGGAGAGGCGGTATGATAAACCAGTTCGCAGCCTTCCATTGCCTCCGTATAACTGCCATCTTTCAGCAAATCGGCGGCAAAATATTTAATACTACCTTTTGTATTTGTGGCTAAAGCGTCTAAATGCTTTAGTTTTTCCTTGTTATTAGGATTTCTAACCGCCGCGTGAACGGTGTGCCCTTTTTCCAAAAGTCTTTTTAATAACCATGAGGCAAGGTAGCCATTTGCGCCAGTTACTAGGATGGGTTTGTTGGGATCTATTTTTGTCATATTGGATTGTTATTAGGGTACAAATATCTTGTATTCAATATTTTATGAATTTCATTAAATGCGGAGAAGCTAACACGAAAGGCGGATTTGCCAGCTTAAAGCACTCCGGTTAATTGAGGTTTCGAAAGGCCAAGGGAGTATACCCTGTTTTGGCTTTAAATAATCGAGTGAAATAGTGGGGGTAGTTAAAGCCTAAACCATAGGCGATTTCACTTATAGAAGCCTTATCCTGGATGAGAAGGTTTTTTGCTTTTTCAATAATAAAATCATTAATGTGATCTTTTGCTGCTCGACCGCTTTCCTTCTTTAGTAAATCGCTAAAATAATGTTGCGACAGATTGGCTTTATCGGCAAAATAGGCAATACTGGGGCTGCCTAGTTCTAAGTGCATTTCCATTTGAAAGTAGCGTTTAAGCTCTGCTTGAAAAAGACTTAGTAGGTCTTGGTTCTGACTACTACGCGTATTAAACTGCCTTTCGTAAAAGCGCAGGCTGTGGCTGAGAAGCAGATCGATAAAGGAAACTAAGACCCTACGGCTATGATTATCAATTCGCTGTTCATATTCGTTTTGGATATTGCGAATACATTGATTAATTATACTTTCCTCTTTAGTTGAAAGGTGCAGGGCTTCGCAGACTTCGTAGTGGAAAAAACTCAAGTCTTTAATACCTTCTTGTAAGTGGCTACCACGAATTAAATCGGGATGAAAGTAAAGCACCCAACCATTAATATCTCCTTTTTGTATTTCCGCTTGAATCGTTTGTATTTGCTTGGGGGCACTAAATATTAATACCCCTTCGGCAAAATCGAAGCTTTTACGTCCGTAGTCTAGACCACAGCTTTTATCCTTCATAGAAACCATGTAGAAGTCGCTTAGCACCTGATAACCAATGAGGTCTGAGCCTATTTCAAAGTCTGCGGTATTGATAACCGAAATTAAGGGATGGGCAGGTTCGGCGAGCCCTAATTGCTTATGCAGCTGGCTGATAGTTTTAAACTGAATAATCTCTTTGGCCATAATCACTGATTCTAATGCAATATTACAATATCAAAAAGGGCTTTGCTTTCACGAAAGGAGTGAGGTATAACACAAAGTGCGGAAATAAAAAAAGCGGTTGATGCTTTTGCATTCAACCGCTTTTAAAATGTTTAGAAAAGCTTAATAGATTAAACTAGGGTTTAAATTCCCTGCTTCATCTCTAAACCAATTGGTTTGTAAGGTTCCGCCAGAAACAGCCCAAGCAGAAAAATTTAAATAAGCTGTATTGATTGGGCTAAACTCTACCGGGTAGTTAAAGGACTCGGTAATATTTATGGCCCAAGGGAGACCGGTACTGGTCTTATAATAAAACTCATTGCTAGGATCAGTGGCATCCGAACTGCTTCCAAAAA
>CBFHVV010000078.1:0-1010 GCA_965658965.1 Croceimicrobium sp. | reverse complement strand
AAGACTCATATCCGCCAAATCGGTGGGAGTAAAGCCTGCAAGATGAATTTCTCGGCCTCGGGTAGCATTGGCAAAAATAAATGCGTTGTAGGGGGGAGTACCAACCTGTGTTAGACTTTGGGGTGTACTAAAGCTAATAATATTAGTAAGAGTTTCAGGTGCCACCGTGACTTGACCAGGAATTGTATTAATAAAACTTGAGCCTGAAGCAGGAATTACTCGATAAACATTATCAAAGGCAATTATGGTTGCCTTGCTTTGATTGGCTTCGGTACCATTCGAATTATTAGTCACCAAATTATCATTTAAACTTTGGCCACTTACCGAACTTATTTCATTGGCGTTTACATTATTAAACTGGAAGCCAAAACCATTTTTAAAGCCAGCACCCACGGCACGAATCGTCCAATCGGCTTCTATCTCAACTATTTCGTTACTACCATTAATAATATGGTCTACGTCATAATCTACCACCATATCGTTAAAATCATAATCACCTTGCGAAGGCCATAAATCCTCATAAGCAAGGGTCCCCGTAAAATTGTTCACTATTGCCCGGCTCGGATCATTTGGGAATTCATCACTTTCGTTAGATATACCATCATTATCATCGTCGCTCTGCGGAGTTACAGGAGGGGTATTCCCAGTTTCTATACCAGTCCAAGGATTTGCGGTAACATAAAAAATCAAATCATTAAAGTCATTATCACTGCTTAAGGAGCGTGTTTGGTCTTCAAATCCATTTAATAAAAGTTGACGACCGATATCGGATAATTGCACGGTGTGCTGTCTTTTAGTGGGATCGGATTCTACCGTATTTAAATCACTGCGTGAATAAAACTTAGTAGCATTTACGTTAACATCATTTCCATTCCACGCATTTTGAAATAATACCCAGCTAATCGATTTACCGGCGGGGAATGTTCCTAATTTAACTTTATCACCAGCATATAATTCACCAGAGCTGTAAGCTAGAGAAGCGTTCGGGAGAATAATAAAGATGGAATCTA
>CBFHVV010000077.1:0-13918 GCA_965658965.1 Croceimicrobium sp. | reverse complement strand
AGGCAGCCATAAGCGATTTTATTGAGAAAAAAGGATAGCAATTAAAATAAATCACCGTCTAGTTCAGTAAAATTGGGGAGATCTTGGTAATGCCATTTTTTTACAATCACCCCTTTCTTAAGCAGCACAATACCTGGATTTGCGCGCACAATAGTCTTTAGAGCCGTTTCATCCATGCTAGCTATGGAAAAGCGCAGTCCCAATTTATCAACCTTCTCCGATACCACACTTGGTAAAGAAGCACTTAGGCCCAAAAAGGGAATACCTTCATCAGCTGCCGCCAAAGCAAATTCGTTGAGTTTGGCATAAGCTTCTTCTTCGGTTTTCTCCATTCGGTAAGCTACTAATAGGAAAATATAGTCTGCTTCTAAAACCTGTTTGGTTATTTCTGATCCATCCAAATCAATAACAAAATCGTGAATGGGAGGCTCGTAACCTTCTTTCACCAATTCTGTAGTGGTAAAGTCGCTATTAATTTCCCATTCTTTCTTTTGCCACCAACCCTCATCGATATAACTTTTAGAATCTACCTGCATTTTCTCGCCGGTATTGGCATTTTCCAGACTGTAAATTGTGGCGTATTCCGTAGGCTCCAAACCCATTTCCTCAGCCGACTTCATACCCTCTACTATACTTTTCCCTTCTGCATAAGCGCGAAAATCTTTTAGCGGAAGGTGGTTTAATACCTGATGACCTAACCAAAAGCAAAGTAAAAAAGAGAGCGACAGTAATGCCAAACCTCCTACCGGATTGAGGATGGGCTGAATATAACGTCGATTAAAGAAAATGATGGAAATTAAAACCGTTAAAATAATGTCTTTATAAAAAGATTCCCATGGCGTTAGGGGTATGGCGTCGCCAAAACAACCACAATCTGTAACTTTATTGAAATAGGCCGAATAAAAAGTAAGGAAAGTGAAAAACACGATCATTAAAAGTAATAACCAAGCCGTCATGTTTTTCCATAAGCCCAATAAAAGCGCTACTCCTAACAAGACCTCTAAAACCACAATAAAAAGGGCTAGTGGCAAAGTATAGTCTACTAAGAAAGGTAGATTTAGTACATCCGCTGCAAAATAATCTCCCAGTTTAAATGAAAAACCCATCGGGTCATTCAGCTTTATTAATCCTGAAAAAATAAAAAGTAGTCCTACTAAAATTCGAGAAATCTGTGTGATTAATTTCATTGATCAAGTTTTTCTGACATTAATATTAGTGCGAAGACGGCATAATTTACCATATCGAGATAATTCGCTTCGAGGCCCTCTGAAACCTGAGTTAAACCAGCATTATCTTCGATTTGTTTGACCCTTAATAGTTTCTGTAAAATTAAATCTGTGAGCGAGGAAATGCGCATATCACGCCAAGCTTCGCCGTAATCGTGATTTTTACGCATCATCAGCTCTTCGGCGGTTTGTGCCTGTTTTATATAATGCTCTTGTGCACTTTGGGCATCTAAGTCTGGCTGATTTGCTACCCCTAAATCTAGCTGAATAAGGGCCATTAGGGAATAATTGACAATGCCGATAAATTCACCTGCTGGTTCATCGGCAACCATTTGTTGACCTTTTTGCTGAATACTCCGCAAGCGTTGAGCCTTTATAAAAATCTGATCCGTAAGCGAGGGCAAGCGTAAAATGCGCCAAGCTGCTCCGTAATCTTCTAATTTCTTGACATATAAATTTCGGCAATCATTCATTATTGCCTGATATTGCTCAGAAGTATTTGTCATTTGATAATTTCGCCTCTAAATAATTACAAAATTTGGCGAAAGATACGGGATTTTACAGCAACGATTGCCTCAATTTAGGCGGAGATCTTCTCCCTTTAAGGCCTGCTTTGGTGATGGGAATATTAAACATAAATCCCGACTCCTTCTACGATGGTGGTAAATACAATTCTGCGCAAGCGGCCCTGAGCCAAGCTTTAAAAATGGAAGCCGAAGGAGTTGATATAATCGACCTTGGGCCGGCCAGCTCAAAGCCAGGTGAAGAATTAATTTCCGCCGAAGCAGAATGGCAACGCCTGAAACCTGTCTTAGACTTGATTCTAAAAGAGGCCCCGCACTTAAAGCTTTCGCTGGATACCTATAATGCCGCTACTGCCGATCGTGCTTTGAATTTGGGTGTAGCCATGATAAATGATATATCTGGCGGAAGTTTCGACCCTGCAATGTTTAAAACTGTAGCCCGCTATAAAGTACCCTACGTTTTAATGCATATTAAGGGCAAACCTCAAAATATGGTGCAAAAAGCACACTATGAAAATGTTACGAAAGAGATTTCTAATTACTTTTCGGAAAAGCTGGAAGAACTTTATGCCTTGGGCATAAATGATGTTATCCTCGACCCTGGCTTTGGTTTTGCCAAAACCGTAGAACAAAACTACCAGCTTATGGCCGATTTAGACTATTTTAAAAGGAGTTTTAACAATCCTCTTTTAGTTGGTATTAGTCGTAAGTCTATGATTAGCAAATTTTTAAAAATTGATAAGGAGGAAAGTCTCAATGCCACTACTATTTTAAACAGCCTGGCACTGAGCAAGGGAGCGAATATCTTACGCGTGCATGATGTGAAGGAAGCAAAAGAAGCGGTCAAAATTCTTACATTCACCCAAAATTTAGCCTAAATGTCGTTTCTCGACTTCCGCTTTTTAGATTTAATCGATATCCTTTTAGTAGCCTTTCTGCTCTATCAGTTATATCGCCTCATTAAAGATACCGTTGCCATTAATGTTTTAATTGGGGTTGCGGCCATTTACGTTATATGGAAATTAGTAGGACTCCTACAAATGGAATTGCTGAGCGAGATTTTAGGCAAATTTATTGGTGTGGGGGTTATTGCTTTAGTCATTGTATTCCAACAGGAAATTAGAAAGTTCTTACTGGTCATTGGCTCAACTAATTTTAAAAGGCGGCGCATGTTTTTTAAGCAGCTAAAGCTGATGCGTCAAGATGATGAAATTGAGTTTCGCTACGATGATTTAATCAAAGCCTGTGAATCACTTTCTAAAAATCATACAGGCGCACTAATGGTTATTGAAGGCGACAGCAAACTTGGCTTTTACAGCTCCACTGGAACGGCGATAAAGGCCGAAATGAGTACGAACCTTTTAGAAAGTATTTTTAATAAGTACTCGCCCTTGCACGACGGTGCTGTAATTATTAGCGGTAATACCATTGTAGCAGCCGGCTGTATTTTACCACTTACGGAAAAGCGAAGTCTACCTTCACGCTTTGGCCTCCGTCACCGTGCAGCGATGGGTATTTCGGAAAAAACCAATGCCTTGACCATCATTGTTTCTGAAGAAACGGGTGACATAAGCGCTGTAAAGGGTGAGAACTTTCAACATAAGCTCAGCAGCATAGCCTTGCGCACCGTACTGCAAGAGTTTCATCAATCATAAGCTGAACTAATACCCACAAATTTTGTTATATTCGCAGCGTCTTTTGAGTAAGTGTAATTCTTACACTGAAGGAGGATTAAAGGGGAATTAACAAAAGATTAATATGATTGCAGCAGAAAAACACGTTCTTGCCGAGGATAATTTGGTATTAATACCAGCGAAAAAGATGAGTGATTATTTAAAAGACAAAAGAGTATTACTAGCCGGAGCCAATGAGGTTGACGAAATGTTATTGAGTTATATGGTAGATAATGGCGGTGGTACCCTCAACATAGCAACAAATACCGAGGCTTTGGAAAAAGCCTTACATAAAAGCCGTTACGACTTAATTTTCATGAACTCACGTTTGGGCTCTGATAATGCTATGTCGGTTCTAAAAAAACTAAGAGCGGAAGGACTTATAAAGGCACCGGTAATTGGAATTTCTAGCACGGAATTAGCTGGACGAGGAATTTTCAATGGATTTAGCCACGTTTTAGGCCGCCCTTTGGAAAAGAAAAATATTATCGAAGCATTGAGTGAGATCTTTGGAGCGGAATAAAATTCTTATACTTTTTGCAAAGCATGAAAGGCCCTTTTTTAAAGGGTCTTTTTTTATGCGCCAAAGCTTTGAAAGTCTAAGCTAATAAGTCCACCAACATATGTGTGACCCTAAAATTTCAATCAGCTACTATTCCCTTAATCTTTTTGAAAAACCTTTAGTTGTTTCGGGTGTAAACCCATTTCTAGGAGATGATCTCGCCATAAATACTGTTTATGATCGTCTAACCGACTACTATCACTGGCATAAACATAAAAGTCTTCGCCCTTGCGCAGCGAAGCCACAAAAGAACGTGATTCGTAGACATGCATTTCTGAACTCTTTATTCTGTCGTAACGCTCGCTAATCTGGTTTACTCCGAATAAAAACATAATAAGGCAAGCCCCATATAAAGCTAATTTGCGCCGATGCATAAGAAAAACACTGAGTGTAATCACCGTAGCACTTAGTAGTAAAGCTTGCCTGCTACCAAAAGGAATGTCCCTTATCACCGCTAAAGGCAAACTGGCAATTTCTTCATTAATATAGATGAGCAAGGATAGCAGCTGCTCCAATGCTTGATATAAAAAACCTAGGTTTTCAGATTGCCCCAATAAGAGTAAAATAAAGCCTGCATACATCAGTACCGTTACCAGAGGTATCATCAAAATATTGCTCAACCAAAAATAAGTAGGGAACTGATTGAAGTAATAAAGAGCCAATGGTAAAGTTCCGATTTGTGCGGCCAGGGAAACACTTAGCAACTTGTTGAACCAAACCACTAGCTTAAACCGTGACTTTAAAAGCCTTTCAATTTTAGGCTGCCAAATTAATATTCCCAAAAGCGCAGAATAACTAAGCTGGAAACCAAGATTAAATAACCAACCAGCATGAAACATAAGCAGTACAAAAGCCGAGAGAAAAACCGCTCGAAAGGAAGAACCTGGCCTTTCTAAATTATAAACTGCGGCCATTATACTAAACATAGTTGCCGATCTTAGTACGGAGGGCGAAGCCCCGCTAATTAAAGCGTAAAGCCAAATCCCGGCTATCAATATTATACTGCGAATTAGCTGCAATCTTCTGAAATAAGCGAAGGCCATCAAGACATAAGAGAGCAGTAAGTAGATAATGCCAACATGTAAGCCACTTACCGCTAAGAGGTGCATCGCTCCTGCTGCTGCAAAATCTGCTTTCAGCTCTTTCCCCAAGTCCTTTTTGTATCCCAAAATAAGGGCTTTAAAAACCCCCTCACTTTCTTCCGCCCATTGCCAACTTTCAATTTCCCTAAGTAGATAGCTGCGCCACTCCCTAATCAGGCTGGAGCCTTCCCGGCTTGTTTTTAATAAACTCCATTGCCAAGAGCTGCCAAAAATTTGACCGCTATAGCCTTTTTGCAGGAGGTAGTCTCCAAAGTCAAAGGCTCCTGGATTTTCTACTTCTGGCAACTTGACAATTTCAGACTGCAAAACTAAAAGTTGGCCGTACTTTGGTAATTCTTGGGTCGAGTCTCTGCGTAAATGACACCAAAAAGTTAGGCCTTTTAAGCTTTGTAAAGAATCCTCGCATTGAGTCAAGCGCAGGGCTAATTGCACCGCATTTTCTTTGTGTTTTAGTACTTCCTCCACCCTGTAGAGCCGTTTAGACTCTCTGGTGTTCACGCTTATGGAAGAAGTAGCACTAACTTGGAGGCAATAAAAACCAAGGATAAAAAATAAGAGGTAAAAGCAAATACTAAGCGTAACCTTCTTCACTGTTAAGGCCAAGGGCAGTCTCTCAATAATTAAGAGAAAGCCAATCGCATAAAACAAATAATACGAATGTATCAAGGCATTTTCATCAAAACCCTGCATTAGTTTGGCACTAAGAATTCCTAGCAGGAAAACTGCAAATAAACGATACATAAAGGAAGCTTTGGCTCAAAGGTAGCAGCCACCCAAAATCATTTATAGAGATAATCGTTTGGTAAACAATTATTTCAAATCATGATCTTGTCTTGGCAACCCTCTTGCTTAAGCTTGCATTTCTCAGGTCCCTGCTTCTTCTCCCAACTTTCAGTCTCAAGCCACTAAATCTCAAACCCTAAAAACTCATTCTCATTCTTTTGCTGGAGCCCTGTCCACTCATAACCAATTCTCTAAGCATATTCTACTCCCATCGCCTAAATCTTACAATAGTAAAATTACGATAACTGACTAAAGACAGCTTTAATCCTTTGCACTCACTTATACCGAATACTTTATCTAAATTTTTAACACACACTGGTTCTCTATTCCTGGCTATCGGTCCTGCATCAATAATAAAGCACTTAAGTGTTTAAAAACGAATAGACTAGAATCACTTTTCTACTTTAGGCCCATCAATAAAACCAAATTATTCTTAAATCAATCGAAAATCGCGCCCGCTGTCCTTAAAGCCCATTAAGGAGTAAAACAGCTAGCTACTCGAGGGTCTTAGCTTATAAATTCAACTTCACTTTTCGGAGAATATTAATGCTAGTCATCGCTCCTTAAAAACTGAAAATGTCATAATCTGACAAAATCAGTCTAATAAATGTCATTTTATGACATAACCACCTGCCCTGTAAGTAGGACTTTTATCTAAAATCAAAATACCATGAAAACCTATTCCATTTTTTCAATTGCTGCTTTTATCTTATTCGCTTCTTGTCAACAGAAAGAAACATCTCATACAGAAGTAAGCGGTATTGTATATACAAAAGGTACTTCAGACCCGATTGCCAATGCGCTAGTTAGTCTTGAATGGAGGGATCCAGCGGACTTAAGGGGAAAGCGCCATTATGTCGATTCTACCCGTACCAATTTGGCTGGCAAATTTAAAGTCGCTGGGGATTTACCAAGCGACCAAGAACACTATGTTATTGCCCAAGCGGAAAAACACTTTGAAACTGAATACATTAAAGATATATCTCCCAATATTTCTCGTGGTATTAGCCAAAAACAAGATTTAAACTTAATCCCTTTCGGGTGGGTCAAAATGATAGTTAAAAAGACTTTAGGAAATGATCGCATGTTAATATACCCCATTATTGGGGGAAGCATCTACGGCTTTTACACGGCAAAAGACACTACGTTTTTATCAAGAACTCTGGGAAATCAAAAAATCAGTCTTGATTGTTCTTTCTACTTAAATAACTCCATGACTACCACACAATATTATGTCGATATAAATGGTCATGATACTACTGAAGTAACAATAGAATTCTAGGCAAGTTCCTATTAGCTTTTACTTTCTTTTTTAACTTTTTCTAGCTTCTCTTCTTCCATCCTCACTTCACCTTATCACTATCGACCCTGAACCTTTACGAAACTAGCTTACCCCACAAACAACATAAGTGTTTAAAAACGAATAGACTAGAATCACTTTTCTACTTTAGACCCATCAATGAAACTGAATTATTATGAAACCTACACTTAGTATTCTTGATCCACCTTAGATATAAATCTTGTTATTTTTAAATCAATAACTTCTGATTTTAGTAATACTATTACCAATCAAATTCGAAATTTTCTAATAAAAACAATAATGATGAAAAACAAAGTGATTTTTTTACTCGCATACTTTATACTTAGTTCTTGTGCTAAAGAGAAAAGGCCAGTCGGTGAAACTACCGTTAAAGGGCATCTATTGGACGCCTCTACTTCAGAGCCCATCAGTGGAGGCAAAGTGTATCTCACCGATGGTGCGAGTTGGATAATAGCCGACAGCACAATAACCAGTTCTGATGGCTCTTATGAGTTTCAATATAGTAACAAACAATACTCTTACACTGAAATTTGGGCCACTGCAAAGAACTACCTAACAAATGAAAACATTGGTACCTGGGCTGCAAATTACCCTAAACCTGCCAGCGGTCGGCAATCCGTGCAAAATGATGCTTACGAAGGAATAAGCAATCAAGATATTCGACTGCCACCAATTGGCTATCTGAAATATCATTTTAAGCAGATTCACCAGTCTACTGGAAATACAGAAATTCGGTTTGCTCCCTACGATACCTTAGGGGTGATTTCATGGAACGGACAAGGTCTAGACAAATCTTACACTTCTATCTTTCCTGCTGGAACGAAGTCTCAAATTAGCTATGCTCTAATACAAAATGGTGAACTAGTTGAGTTTAAACAGGACACTCTTTACATTCCACGCTTCGACACTCTAACTTATTACGTAGAATTTTAAAAATTTTTTATCATGAAAAACCTAACCACAATACTAATAGTACTTTTCACAACTATCTCAACCCATATTTCTAGCCAGAACTTAGATACCGCTTCAGCGGTAACCCTCTATGACAGTTTAGATAGTACTCGTATTACGACTAAAATTTTAATTGACAAAGTTCTAGCTGCAGGGCCAAACTTCTATAAAAGTGATGGCAAAGACTCAGAGTCTCCTGTACTAGACGCACTTTCAACCCTTGATAACATTTGGCTGCTCAGGCAAGGAGCTGTTCAAGACACTCAGGTCCCTCCGGTTTTAGATCTAATAGATTCAAGTCACTCGTTTGTTCGTCTAACGGGAAATTATCCGATATTTCTAGCTGATTTTGACTACAATCGTATAGACAGTCTTGTATTTCTTGATAGTCTCTTAACCTATAGAGCGGGAGAGATAGTCGACGGGCCGAATCTAAACACTTCACCTTATAGCACTCAGCGGTTTATAAACGCTGCTATATTAGACTCGTTCTACTTAAATTCTGCCAACTTTGTTTTGGATTCATCATTCTATTTTTCAAACTCTGGCTTTCCAGAAATTATTGAGATAGATTTTGGGGATGGACAAGGCTTTCAAACACTCACTTTCGGTCAGGTTATTTCACCATCATATAATGAGTACACACCTAATTTTAATGGAAAAAAAGCCTTAATTAAAATACGTTTAAAAAAAAATGGGAAATGGGCTGATATTTCCTTCTCTACTCAAATCATACAATGTAGTGGAAATATAAACATTCCAACACCCGTTAGTGCTCCCTGGCCAAACGGTAATAACTTCAGATTTGGAAATATCAATGCAATACCTTTTGACCAATCTCCTATCGTTGAGGGCAACGCCTATATACATTTTAGACCAAACCCAGGCATAGGGGAAGAGGCATTATTTAAAAAGCCAGTTATCATCGTTGAAGGCTTTGAAACAGGGGAGTATGACCCAAATAAAGCCGAAAATTACAGAATGGGAGATTTAGGGTGGTGCCAACTTTGGGGCAGTCCTTATGGAGTCTTGAATGAGTCTCCACTACAAAATGCTTCAACCTTATTCACTCAACTACATAACGATGGTTACGATATTATTATGCTAGATTTTAAAGACTCAAAAAGAAGTCTAATCAATAACGCGGCACTACTAAGAGAATTAATCACAAAAGTAAATCAATTTAAAACACCTGATGCCGACCCTAACATAATAATAGGTGCTAGTGCGGGTGGCTTGATAAGCAGGTATGCATTAGCATACATGGAGAGAGAAAATGAAAACCATTGTTCCAGTTTATGGATAAGTCTTGATGCACCTCATAAAGGAGCCAACATTAGCCTCGGAGCTCAATACATGTTGCACTTTTTAGCAACGAATGATGTCCAGGCGGTCACTTCGGCTAAAATAATGCTAAAAGCCCTGAAAAGTAAAGCCGCTAAGGAACTTCTAATTTACAACATATACCAGAGAAATAAATCCTACTTTCCATCTAGTCAGTCTGGTTATGTGCAAACCTTAATAGGTGAAGTATCAGGAAATCATCTGACCTTTAGAGACAAATTAGATCAAATAGGGTTTCCCCAAAAACCGTATAGCATTGCAGTTGCTTCTGGTAGTAGGACAATGAAAGATCAGGGATTCCCAAGTATTACAAAGCTATATAGTCTAAATGCGGCTTTCAATGGTTGGCACAGTGGAGTCTATATAGATGGGAATGTTTCACTCGATTATTGGGATGCAGGAGGAGTTTACTCTAGTGGTTATATTGGCTACACAGCACACCCATGGTATCTTGCCTTTGCGCCCGTAATCTCTAATTCAGATTCTCGAATATTTCGAAATCCTTCAAATATAAGATCAATAGATCGGGTTCCAGGTGGTATTAGAAAACTTGCTCCGGAAATCAAAGAAACCGTAAGACAAACGAGCCTTGGTGGTTATAACTTTAATATTGGCTCAAATGACGCTCACCAGCAAGACCAATGTTTTGTGCCTACAGTATCAGCATTAAACATAAATTCAACCAATTATTTTTTTAATGTTGAAGCGAAGCTAGTCACCAACCAGCTCCCGACCCCATTTGATGAAGTCTATTTACCAATTAATAATACAAACCATGTCTCTTTAACAAATGGCTCTAATTTCAATGCTGGAGACAATATCTATTTCATCACTAATAAAATTAACCAGAGTGCACCCGTTGCTGCAAATAACCTGAATAACCATTTTAACCATGCCGAAGGCGGTGTTGTAACCTTTAAGGAAATTAATTCAAATGGTGCGCTTTATTTATATGGTGATTTTATAGACAGTCGCTCAGGCACGACTGTTAGCTCCGGTAATATGCATAAGTATACCTTAAACTCGAAATGTGATAATAACCAATTACGCATTAAGTCTGGAGGGGAACTTATCCTTGGTAATTCAATCAAAGAAAATAAAGCTGAGTTTATCATCCCACCAGACGCCACATTAATTGTTGATGCTGGTGGCAAAATAACAATAAATAATGGATCTAAATTAACCTTGAAGAAAGGATCTAATTTGATTATAAAAGCTGGTAATGTAGTTACCCTCGAGGGACCTAATTCAGAACTACTCATTCAAGGAAAGTTAACATTGAAACAGGATGCTTCTCTAAGCATTAACAACGGTAAACTCATCTTCGACCAAGACATTCCCTGGATCACCGACCCTAACAATGGCAATTCAGTAAGAGATATTGCTAGTTATTTAGACATAGAGCCCGGAGCAAAACTTAGATTAATTGGCGCTAACCCTAGCTTAAAAAATCAAACCTTGCTTGAAATTCGTAGAGAAACAATTTTTAAAGACGCTGAACAAGATATCTTCGACGAAGTAATCGTTCAAAACGGAGCAATTGAATTTGCACCCCAAGCTTTTCTTTTCGTGGCAAGTCCTATTAATATTATCGACTCCGAGATTAGAGGGACGAACTCTCAAGCATATCATGGTGGTTTACGTATTTGGAATAATAGTACTATCAATTATCTCAGGAGAGTTACGATAAAAAATGGTGCACCAGGGGTTTTAGTTTCTGGTCTAGGCTCAATGGGCCACACTGAGTTTAGAGATTGTAGTATAGAGAATAACTGGGATGGCTTAAAGTGGAATGGAGGTTTCCATAAAGTTTTAAATTGCTCCTTTAGTAATAATATTCGTCATGCGATTTACGGCCTAAATTTAAATGGTACTAGTGAAGTCTATAATTCAAATTTCAGTTTTACGCCGCTCAATAATATTTCCGCAAGTGGATCCGCTTTAGAATTACAAGGCCAAGAGGGAAGTTTACTACAAGTTGGTAATACCACAATAGACGGCTTTGCTACTGGAATTAATCTGAATGATATAGACCTTCGAGCAGAATGCAATACCATTAAAAATAATCTGATCGGTATAAAATCCAATAATGCGATGCTTTATTTGAATGATAACGCAAGTAATACCATTAAAAATAATGAATCTGCTGGCATCAATTTGATAGGATCAGAAGAACGAGGCAGTGGTATTTACTTATTAGAAGGAAATAATAAGTTTCAGATACCACTAACAAACCTAGCCTCTTACAACCATGTTTTGGGTTTATGGGACTGCTATCAGCCTCTTTCCGATTATACTGCAAATATGTATTTTGATTTTAATTACAATAATTTCGAAATACCTTCAAGTTCAACTAATGGCTCACTATTCTCCCTATCGCTTGTTAGTTGCTCTAATCCATCATTATATCAAGCCTTAAATGTTGATTTATCAATAAACAATAGCAGTAGTCTTTCATGTGGCGGTACTAATAATGAAGATTTACACCCTAGCCTTGCAACTTTATCAGAGCTCCCTCCCACTTTTGGAAAAGTAACTGGCGGTGTGATTTTTAATGAGACGCCGCTGAACTTGGCAATAAGTCAGGCTTTAGGCAAGTTAAGCTTTGGGGAGAATATCCGCAACGACAAAGAGGGATTACATGACCTAATCAGCATTTTAAATGGTACAATAACTGAGTCTGACAATAGTACTCAGGCATATCTAAACTTAGCTTATAAAGCCATGCACCAAGCTTTAAACCAGGTTTATCAGGCAAATCAGCTTAGCCATAATGAAGGTGAGCCAAACCCTCCTGTTCAGGAGCTTACAGATATTACTAGTGTTATTGATGACCTATTACTACCATTAGATAATTTGGACAGTTTAGACCATTCTTCAATTTTTCAGCTAAACCTCGACAAAGTACATGCCTTCAGACTTGCTGGTCACTATAATGAGGCGAAAGCCATTCTTGCCAATAGAGCTAACTGGACCTTTAACTTTACCCAAAGTCAAAGAGCGAGCTATTGGAACTGTGTATGTGAGCAAGAAGCAAACTACTATAGTGAAGAAATACCTGCTGAAGAGTTTGACTATGGCTTAGACTTATGCCGCCAAACCTATGTTGGATATACATATAAAAAAGAAACGCAGATGGTAGAGATCAAAGCCAAACTGGACCAAGCTCAATTAAAAGTTTATCCCCAGCCTGTAAAAAGTCTTCTTTTCATCGAAACTAATCCTAAAACCGAAGGCGAGCTTAACATTAGCATTTTTAGCCTCAGTGGACAAGTTTTATCACAATCTAGCGTGAACCCAAAAGAAGGAAAATTCGAGATTGATATGCAGAACCTTAGTTCTGGTGTTTACTTAGTTCGTTTTTCTAATGCTCATATAAATGAAAGCATTAGGGTTCTTAAAGATTAAATAAGCCAACTTGAATAAGGGAAAACAATGCTGTATAATGCATTTTAGCAATTAAATTAATAAATAGGCCCTCGGTTTGGAGGGCCTATTAAACTTTCAGAAATAAATCAACTAATTAAACCAAGCTTTCGCTTTGATCTCTGTTAAGCTTATTTGAATGCTGAATAAGAGATTATCTTCATTATGTGCGGCTGTGATGAACTATGAGCCCAAGAAGGAAGTAACTGTATTGGTCTTTACAGAGTAAAAACACCTTCTTGAAAATTAAACTCCATCAAATGAATAGCATAACCTCATTTCTAATATAATGATCAGTAATAAGTAGCCACATGCTGATTTAAATCAAAAATTAACGCAAACCTCCAATGCAGCAATTTGGCTCCATACTGCAAAAAAACGCTAGAAAAGACTAATTGGTGCCCGCCGAGATACCTCTTATCAGGATGGTTTTCCTTGTCGATGCTTAGTTTACTCTGCCGCGGACAATGAGTACCAGTTTACCAGGCAAAACGTTCAAAATGAAAATTAATGTAATAATATTAATGCTCTATTTTGCAATGTTAATCCACGAATAATTAATACTGTTATTGAAGAACCAAATGATGGTGTTGTTCCTGTTTCTTCACAAATTGCTTATCCTGGAGCTATGATTGGATATGAAATGAAAAAAACCAATCACATGCAAGAAAGGAATCATATCGAGACGAAGAGAAGATTAAATGAGCTATTTAATGGAGATTACGGAATAGAATTCAAGTTAGATGAAAAATAAAAAGCGACATATGATCTGGAATTTACTTGTACTAGGCATTATTTTAGTTAGTGGCTGCTCAAAAAAACCAAAAACCTCCCCTTTGCCACCATCATATGAAATTCTATGGCAGACACCTATTGTTGCTGATCCAGAGCGTGAATATAGTCTTTCTTCAAAGCCTATTATTTATGGGAAAAGTGTTGTAGTCAGTTCACAGTATACCATTCAGGGAGTTACAGAGCCGGTATTATTTATAGATTCAGCAACAG
>CBFHVV010000076.1:14093-14333 GCA_965658965.1 Croceimicrobium sp. | reverse complement strand
AAAAGGTAAACAACCTAAAAGTGACATGGATAGCCAACCGAGCGAAACAATAAGAAAGCCATCCCGCTTGCTAAGATCTTTAAATTTGTTCTTGTAATTAACCATAAAAAGACCAAAGCCAACCGCCGCGGTAATTCCGCTAGCCAAGAACATGGAGGCCCAATCTTCGTGAAAATAGATAGCCACACACATTATTAAAAGCATCATTAATGACACGATTAACAATAAGGCACCAATGGT
>CBFHVV010000076.1:0-14083 GCA_965658965.1 Croceimicrobium sp. | reverse complement strand
TTAAAACGAAACATATCTAGCGGAAATAACGACTTACCTTTTTAGCACACTCAGATTTTGCGAAAACCACCACTTTGTCAGAGGGTTGTATTTCGAAATCTCCATTAGGGATCAATCCTCGGCCATCACGAATAACCCCACCAATAATGGCTCCTTTAGGGAGATCTAAGTTTTTAATGGCATCTTGGGTAACCTTACATTTTGAGGTAACATTAAATTCCATTACCTCCGAGTCGATACCGTGAATAGTTGAAAGGGTAACAAAGTCGCCTCTACGAATATAACGATAGATGAAATTGGCGGCGGCAAGTTTTTTATTGATAAGAGAGTCAATACCAATACTTTGGGTTAATGATAGGTACTCAATATTTTCTACCATGGCAATGGTTTTTTTAACGCCACGGTCTTTAGCTACCAAGCAAGTGAGTACATTAGTTTCGGAGTTACCCGTTACCGCAACCAAAACATCAGCATTTTGTAGCCCTTCCTCTTCTAGTTTTTCTACGTCGGTGCCATCAAAGTTGAGGACCATAATTTCGGGGAACTTTGAGGCTATCTGATCCGCTTTTTCAGCATTTTGCTCAATCAGCTTTACATGGAATTTCTTGCCGAGTTTCCGCGCTAGGTGGGTACCTGTTCTACTGCCACCAATAATTATAATGTCCTTTATGGCAATTTTTCTGCGACCTGTTACTTCTAATACTTGCTCCATCCCTTCGGCATGTGTAATTACAAAAAGGTGGTCGCCCGCCTTTACGGTGGTATCGCCCTTAGGAATAATGGTGGCTTGATCGCGACGAATTGCTACCACAACATAATCGCGGGTAGGACTTAATTGGGCTACTTCCGCCATAGTCTTGCCTACAATTTCTGCATCTTGGTCAATATCCAAGCCAAGCAGTGTAATCTTGCCGTTTTCAAATTCAATAGATTCGGAAGCAGCGTTCGTATTTATTAGGTGACGAACTTCCCTTGCTGCCAAGGACTCTGGCGATATAAGCTCATCAATCCCAAGATCACGGATATTTAAGACTTCCGTATCGGTCAAATATTGCATTTGGCTGATGCGCGCAATGGTCTTTTTAGCGCCTAACTTTTTAGCGTAAATCGCACTGAGAATATTAGCCTCTTCTACGGAAGTAACTGATATAAAGAGATCTGCGGTTTGCACTTTAGCTCTTTTTAAAACATCAAAATCAGTTACTTCACCCGAAAGGGTTATGGCATCAATATGCGAATCGATATTAACCAGGGTATCCTGATCGTGATCAATAATAGTGATGTCATGCGATTCGCTCGAAAGCCAAGTGGCAAGATGTGTTCCTACCGCTCCTGCTCCCGCAATTACAATCTCCATAAGTTAAGAAAATAGCAGACAAAGGTAAGCATGACAATTACTTGTGCAATACTTGTTAGCCGCTTTTAAATGATTGCCAAAAAACAGCACCTTCATTTTTAATTAGTTTAAAATCAATTCTCTAGTATTCCTACACAAACAGGCATTGAGCTCTTTAGTTCAAAAAGTTTATGCCTCTTGTAAATAGTGGCTAAAACGCTTAAAAAGGGCATCTCCCGAAAGGGGAAAAAGCCAAATTTTATTTTTCCGAAGCCAAAACGCTACGATATACCTTACCTATACTTAAGCCTTGCACGATGATTGAGAAAACGACTACTACATAAGTGGTCGTTAAGAATAACTCTCGGTACATGCCTTCTCCCAAGCTTAAAGCTAGAGCAATGGAAATACCTCCTCTTAATCCTCCCCAGGTAAGTAAAAAAGCTGTTTTTGGAGCAAAATCTAAATGCTTTTTGAAAATGAAAACTGGTCCGGAAACGGCAATATAACGCGCGACTAAGCCTATGGGAATGGCGATTAAGCCCACTAGAAGATACAAGCCATTTATTTCCACAATAAGCATTTCCAAGCCAATTAAGACAAAGAGAATTGCGTTGAGAAATACATCTAACATTTCCCAAAATTTGTCGATATAGAGTTGCGAAGCTTTACTCCACGCTTCTTTTGGTGATTTGTTTCCTACCAATAGCCCTGCCACCACTACGGCTAAAGGGCCGCTAAAATGCAGATGACTAGCTAGGCTATATACTCCCATAACCAAAGCAATAGTAATAATCACTTCGGTTTCGTAATGGTCGATAGTACGCATTAATTGAAAGGCTCCATAGCCAAAAGCTAGGCCCAGCACTACCCCTCCTATAATTTCCTCGGCAAAAAGAGTGGCTATTTCCAAGCCAGAAACCTGATCAATGCCTTCACGAGCAATAGATAAAAGGACCAAAAAAACAACCACTCCCACGCCATCATTAAAAAGCGACTCCCCTACTATTTTGGTTTCGAGGTTTTTAGGAGCTCCAATTTGTTTTAAAATACCGAGCACCGCAATAGGATCGGTTGGTGCGATTAAAGAGCCAAAAAGGAAACAGTAAATTAAATCTACCGGGTAATTTAGAAGGATTAATAAATAGTAAATAGCAAAGCCTACCAAGGCAGCGGAGATTAAAACTCCCAAGGTAGCAAGCATTAATATCGGACCGCGATTTACTTTTAATAAATCAAGCTTGGTATGTAAAGCCCCTGCAAAAAGAAGGAAACTCAACATAACGTCTAATAACAAAGATTTAAAATCTAATTCATGTACTACCGCTTTGGCTTCGCTTAGAATATCGGGTACGAAATGTCCGACCGCCAATAAAACTATGGTAAAAATTAGGGCCATTACCATCAAACCAATGGTAAAGGGAAGTTTTAAAAACTTAGTGTTGAAGTAAGCGAATATCGCGGCTAAGAAAGTAATTGACGAAATAAGACTAAAAAGGTCCATGCTTTAGTATTTAGGCATATTTTATTGGGCGGTAAAAATGCATATTTTATCTCACTCACGAAACAAAAGGTAAATCTTGCAGTTATAATAGTAAAACTATTACTTTTGCGTTTTAGATAGAAAGCTATGCAATCACTATTAGGAAATTTAAAATTACAAATACCAGAGAAGCTCTTTGTGAAGGATCCAGACTCTAGCGAATTAGGGAAACGCATTCTTACTCATAGCATTATTTTAATAGAATCTTTGGGCTTCGAGAATTTCACCTTTAAGAAGTTAGGGATAGAAATCGGTTCTCCTGAGAGTACGATTTACCGCTATTTTGAGAACAAGCATAAGCTGTTACTCTATTTAACTTCTTGGTATTGGGGCTGGTTAGAATATAAAGTGGCCTTTGCTGTGGCCAACGTTGAGTCGCCCCAAAAGCAATTGGAAAATGCTATTTGTGCCATTTGCAAAACCGTTAAGCAGGATCAAAATTTTTCGCATATCAACGAAGAACTCTTACAGCGAATTGTTATTTCAGAATCTTCTAAAGCCTTTTTAACCAAGGAGATAGAGCAAGAAAATAAAGATGGTTTTTTTAAGTCATATAAAAATCTGATTGAGCGAATTGTTTTTATTATTTCTAGTTTAAACGCAGACTATCCTCATCCTAAAACTCTCGCTTCTACTCTTCTGGAAACAAATCACATGCAAAAATTCTTTAGTAGCCATCTTCCTTCCATTACGGATATAGGTACGGATGATGAGCAGGTAATAAGTTATTTTAAAACCATGACCCTTAGTATGATTAACCATGGCAAGTAAGGATCCTAAAATGCCACTAAAACGCTTTATAAGTCTTTTAGTAACGGAGAAAAAGGATATAGGCAACATTTACATTTATGCTATATTCAATGGGCTTTTGTCGCTGTCCATTCCGCTGGGAATTCAATCAATCATTAACTTAATTCAAGGAGGAAGTAGTTCAACATCATGGGCTGTTTTAGTAATTATTGTACTAATCGGTTTGGCTTTAGCTGGGGTCTTCCAAATTTTTCAGCTAAGTGTGGCGGAGCGCATTCAGCAGCGACTGTTTGTAAACGCCTCTCTTGAATTTGCCTACCGCATTCCACGCTTAAAGTTATCGGGACTAAAGGACTATTATCCGCCCGAGCTGATCAACCGATTTTTTGACGTAATTACGGTTCAGAAAGGGCTCTACAAATTACTTTTCGACTTTTCGGTAGCTAGTCTGCAGATCATTTTTGGTTTGATATTACTTTCTATTTATCACCCCTTCTTTATTGCTTTCGGTTTCTTTTTAATCTTTTTATTACTAGTGTTTTTTCGAATCACTTCTGGTAAAGGTTTGGAAACCAGTTTAGAGGAAAGTAAGCACAAGTACGAAGTGGTTAGCTGGCTAGAAGAATTGGCACGGAATCTATCTACCTTTAAAATGGCGGGGAAAACAGATCTTCCCATGCAACAAACAGATTTATTAAGCGGTAAATACCTCAGAACTCGCCGAGCCCACTTCTCCGTCTTAATTCGTCAGTATTCTTCCTTAATTTTCTTTAAGGTTTTTATAGCAGGAGGCTTACTCTTATTGGGAGGTCTTTTAGTTTTTGATCAGCAAATGAATATCGGGCAATTTGTAGCGGCCGAAATTGTTATTGTTCAGATAATTAGCTCAGTAGAAAAGCTCGTATATAGTATAGAAACAATTTACGATGTATTAACAGGCTTAGAAAAGTTAGGAGCGGTAACGGACTTAGAGCTCGAAAACCACGAAGAAGTTGATCAGGTGGAGCTCAAAAATGGTGAAAATCTTAGCATCAAGCTTAAAAATATTAGCCTAAAATCACCACAATGGGGCCATAATATTCTCAAGGATATAAACCTAGAGATTAAGCACGGCCAAAAGATTGGCATTGCTGGTGAAATGTCTGCGGGTAAATCATCTTTACTACAGCTCATTGCGGGTTTATTTGACAAATACGAAGGCAGCCTATTGTATAATGGCACTCCCGCAAAAAAAATAAGGTTGGAAAACTTACGCAGTTTAATTGGAGATAATCTTCGTCAAGAAGAGATTTTCGGAGCCTCGATTTTAGAGAATATTTCTTTAAGGAGGGCAAGTGTAAGCAATGAGCAAGTTTCTAAATTATTAGAATTAGTGGGCTTAAAAGACTTTGTTGAAGATCTTCCCAATGGCATGTTTACTCAATTGCAAACATCTGGAATTGGATTAGCCAGTAGTACACGAAATCGGATTTTAATGGCTCGCAGTTTAGCAGGAACGCATAGCCTATTATTACTGGAGGATAATTGGTTTGATGTAAGTCAGCAAACGCGCGATAGCTGGCTAGATTACCTCTGTTTCGACTGTAATCAATCTGTGGTTATGGCCACAAATAATATTGCTTCTTTAGAACGAATGGATCATATATACATCCTAGAAAAAGGAAAAATTATTAAAGAAGGAAGTTACGCGGACCTTAAAAACGATTTGCCATGTTAAATATTTCTCCGCAAAACTCGGTTAACGATAAAGTTGACAATCGAAAATATTCTAGTCTGCGCGTATTTTTAGATGAAGCCAAACATCATCGCAGTAGAAAAAGACTCTATTTAACGGCGCTCCTTATTCTTTTCGGGGCACTCTTTTTACCTTGGACGCAAAACGTTATGAGCAAGGGTTTTGTAACAAGTTTACAGCCCGATAAACGTCCTCAAACCTTGCAATCTGTTATTGGTGGTCGTATTGAAAAGTGGATGATTAAGGAAGGTCAGTTTGTAAGACAAGGGGATACCCTGCTCTTTATTTCTGAGATAAAGAATGAATATTTTGACCCACGCTTGCTGGAAAGGACTTCGCAGCAAATAAAAGCCAAGCAATCCTCTAGTGAAAATTATCAGCAAAAAGCAGCTTCTCTTGCCACTCAGGTAGATGCCTTAAAGGAAAATAAGCGCTTAAAATTGCAGCAAGCCATCAATAAGATTGAGATCTATCGTCTGAAAGTGGTGGCGGATAGCATGGATTATATTGCGGCTAAAACTAATGAGGATATCGCTTACGCGCAGATGCAGCGAATGGATACTCTGTTTAAAGATGGTTTATATTCTAATACTGAATTAGAGAAAAGGCGTCAAAAGTTGCAGGAAACAAGTTCAAAGCGTATTTCCGCAGAAAGTAAGTTGCTGGCTAGTCGTAATGAATTAATTAATTCGAAAGTTGAGCTCAACTCTATTAAGGCAGATTATGATACTAAAATTGCCAAGGCAGAAAGCGAGCGCTTCTCCACCCTATCCTCTATGTATGGCACCGATGCCGAGGTGAGTAAAATGGAAAATCAATATTCGAATTACGCCATCCGTACTTCCAACTATTATATTACTGCACCACAAGATGGTTATATAACTCGTGCCATTAAAACTGGTATTGGCGAAACGATAAAAGAAGGAGAAGAAATTCTCACCATTATGCCCGCCGATTACGACTTAGCCATAGAAATGTACGTGCGGCCCCTTAATTACCCGCTAATGCATACCGGTGAAGAAGTTCGTCTGCAATTTGACGGATGGCCGGCTATTTTCTTCAGTGGCTGGCCTGGGGTTTCGGTAGGTACTTTCGGCGGTAGAATTGTAGCAATTGATAATTTTACTAGCGCCAATGGTCTTTATCGAGTGCTTGTTTCTCCAGATCCAGAACAAGAGCCTTGGCCCGAAGGAGTGCGTGTTGGAGCAGGTGTTAAAACCTTTGCTTTACTTAATGATGTTCCAATTTGGTACGAAATATGGCGTCAGATTAACGGCTTCCCAGCAGACTTTTATGTACCCGAAAACAGTAGCGACAAATCTAAAGAGAAAAGCACGGATGGAAAGAAAAAGTAATTTCTTAGTCCTACTCTTCTTTTTGTTTTGGCTTAGGCCTGATGCGCATGCACAGAGCATGGATACCACCGTACTGCCTGTGGATACTTTCATGAGTTTAGTCAAACGGCATCATCCCGTGGCTTTACAGGCTAGGTTAATCCGTAAAAAAGCAGAAGCTAATCGCCTAAAAGCCAGTGGTGCTTTCGATCCTAAGCTCTTTAGCGAGATTAAACAAAAGCAGTTTAGCGAAAAAGATTATTATCAGCTGCAAAATTCGGGTATCGAGTTTCCTGCTTGGTTTGGCTTAAAAGCAAAAGCGGGCTATGAACTTAATGAAGGTATATATCTAAATAATCAAAATACCGTCCCTGGAAGTGGATTGTGGTATGCAGATGTTTCCATTACGCTAGGTAAAGGCCTTTTTATGGACGAGAGACGTGCCATGATTAAACAAGCACGATTATTAGAAGAGTCTGCTGAGTTTGAAGTAGACTTAGCCCTAAACGCCATACTAGAAGAAGCTCTGCATAGCTACTGGCAGTGGTATGAGGCTTATCGCGAGATGGCAGTAATGAGGGATGCCTTAAAAGCTGCTAAGTTCCGCTTTAAAGGTGTTAAAAGACAAGCTTTGGTGGGGGATAAAGCTATGGTAGATACCCTAGAGTCGGCAATTCAGGTGCAAGATCGTTCCATTCGTTTGCAAAAAGCGCAAGCCAAATTTATTACACGTCGTAATGAGCTTGCCACTTACCTTTGGTTAGAAGGCGTAGTTCCTTTAAATATTAAAGAAGCCAGTAAACCAGAGTTTAATGAGAAAGCTGTTCTTAATATCTTGCCGGATAATTGGTTTATCAATCATCCAAGCTTAAATTTTTACCGCTTAAAACTGGAAGGTTTAGAAATTGAACGACGTTTAAAGGCAGAGTCATTAAAACCGCAATTAGACTTAAACTATAAATTTCTCAATCAGCCTGCGCCGAATGATTTTTTCGCACAGTATTCTCCAGATAATTATAACTGGGGACTTAAGGCCAGTTTCCCTTTATTTATTCGCAAAGGTCGTGGTGACTTAAATAAGACTAAGGTAAAGATTGAAGAAAATAACTTAGAGTTGGATTTAAAGCGCGTGGGCTTGCAAAATAAAGTGCAAGCCTTAGAGCAAGAATTGATTTTAAGTCAGGGACAGCTTATTGAAACACGTTCTATGGTTAATAACTACCGTCGTTTACTAGCCGCAGAAAACAATAAATTTCGCAATGGTGAAAGTTCCCTTTTCTTAATTAATTCACGTGAATTAAAATATATAGATGCTCAATTAAAACAGATTGAATTAGAGTCTAAACTGAACTCAGTGCGTGCAAAACTTCTTTCCGCAGCTGGTGTACTAGACGATTAATATGAATTTTATTTAAAGAAAAAATAATGGCCCATCTTGCTTTAAGCAGAATGGGCCATTTTAATATCAGTCTTAGCTAAAACTACCGCTTTTTTAGCCACTTTGTAAATCTTTAACCCATTGTGGTAGGCAGTCAAGCCGAAAACTAACTAGTCTTTACCGTTTTAATTTCTATGTTTTTAAAGAACAATAGGCCCACGAAAAATAAATTAATCAGCCAAATCAAAGCCCCGCCAATTAGAAGGCTTGAGCCTGCATTATTTGTGGATACCACTTCCTTAAGTTCCGAAATCAAAGCCCCCAGCATAAATAAATTGCCTAACATAATTATTAGTGCTAGAAATAGACCCAGTTTTATATTTTGTACAAATAGCTGAATTAGTATTATTGCAGCTAGTGCTATAAATATCCAGTTGAAGGTAAATGGCGGTTTAAATGCAGCCATTGTTATAATTAGGAGAAAATAAACCTCTGGGTTCTTTAATACTTTATGAAAGAGCTTTTTCATTTCAAGTGATTTTATATTCTGGTGCAAGAACGTAGGCAAATTAAAAAAAATTTGGACTGGCTTGAGTAAAAACGAGAAAATAAGATAATGTTCTCTTTAAGACTCCCAGCGGACTTTAGCATCTATAGCAGAAATTCTCCTACCCATAGGATTAGATTTACTAGGGATTCCAATGTAAAAAAGTCCCATCGACTTATGCGAGTCATCCAGCTTCATAAAATCTCTAAGGGCATCTTTAAATGCAAAACCTGGCGTGCTCCAAATTGCGCCATAACCAAGACTATGTAAATAGAGCCACATATTTTGCACCGCCATTGCCACAGCACAAATTTCTTCAATTTCAGGAATTTTAGGATTGGTACCTGACTTCATGGCCACTCCAATAACGTGAGAAGCTAAAAGCGGCTTGTTTAAGAGCTTATTGTAACGAATCTCATTAAAAGTATCACTATCTCTATTAGGCTGATCGTAATCGGCCATAAACTGCCCCAGTCGCTGAAGTGCATCTCCTTTATACACTACAAAACGCCAAGGTTCGGTATAACCATGGGTAGGTGCCCAATTGGCTTGTTCTAAAACTTTCTGAATTTCGCTATCCGCTATTAACTCTCCGGTAAAGCTATCTGGCTTTATCGTTCTGCGCTCGCTTATAATTTGCGCTATGCTATCTTTCATCTTAATCTTTTAGTAATTGATTTATTGCTTTTAAATACGCGCCCTCCCCTAATTGTTTAGCATCTAGGGTAAAAATTGCTTGCTCATAAAAAAGGCTGCGCTCAAAAATATGCTTGGCGATATACTCGGTTAAATCATCGTCCTTTAAGTGAGATAATAAGGGTCTACCCTGCCGATCTTTCTGCAAGCGTTTAAACAGCGTAGGAATGGTTTCTTTGAGGTAAAAGCTAATGGCTTTACTATTTATCAAATGCATATTATCGTAATAGCAAGGAGTACCACCTCCCGTGGCTAGTACAAAATTATCTTGCTCCAATAACTTTTCGAGTAAGGCACGCTCCTTTTTCCGGAAGTACAACTCCCCACGATTAAATATTAGCTCGCTGATGGATTCTCCTTCTTCTTTTTCAATAATTTGATCCATATCGAGCTTTTTTAAGCCCCAGGCCTCTGAAATATCTTTGGCTAAGGTAGATTTACCACTAGCCATATAGCCTACTAAAACTATTTTCATACGTCTAAAATACTGAGAACAAAAGTAGTGCATAAAGAGCGAGAGGGCCTCAGAAAAAAAATCAAAATTTTTTTCTCTTTTTCTTTGGTAGAGAAATTTTTAAGGCTGTATATTTGCAGCCCCAAAACGATAAGGGGTCAACGACTCAGTAGCTCAGCTGGTAGAGCATCTCCCTTTTAAGGAGAGGGTCCAGGGTTCGAGCCCCTGCTGAGTCACCAAGAAAAAAGCCCTAACAAGGGCTTTTTTTTTACCTCGAAGGATAGATATGTTTTAAGTATTTGAGCCTTCTTTAAATGCCCAGGTGGCGGAATTGGTAGACGCGCCACCTTGAGGGGGTGGTGATCGTAAGGTCGTGCAGGTTCAAGTCCTGTTCTGGGCACATCTAAAGACAGAGAATCCCTTGTTAGTCAAATGATTAGCAAGGGATTTTCTTTTTAAACTGAAACATTACTTTCATTTGGTTGCATTGTGGTGCTTCTTAAGCATGCTTTTTTCCTTACTTGATAAAAGGGATCATGCGCAAATGTTGTGTATCAAGCAAATATTAAAAGCTCGTAAAACTATATGCATTTGCCAAGTTTGAGAAAAAAATGCTGAATCCTGTGATTAGTGGCTCTTAGGCGGAAAAGCACATCATAGAGTTGATACTTATTATATCCTGTATTACTGCCGTCAACTATAGATCCTAAGTACAGTGTAACTATTTATAATGCAGCTTCATCTCAAAAATCATTGGGCATAATGTTAACAATTGTTTGTGTTGGCTCACCTCTTTTGGCTGGATATTTCCTATTTTTATATCGGACCTTTAAGGGTAAAGTAGAACTGGACGACACTAGTTATTAACTAAATCAAGCTCAGCTTGGGCTATGAAAAATGAGCAAAGCTTAATGAAACTGCTGTTTGCATCCCTCTTTAAACGCCCTACTTAAAGTAGGATGGGCCAGATTAGTTTAGCGTCCTGCAGGAATCTAGTCCCCCCAACGAAGCCATAAGCTTTCATAAATTAAGAGAATAATGAGTAAAATGATTGATAAGATTCTGTTAAGGGCTTTCCTTCTTCTTATTCTTAGTTCCTGTAGCAAAGAAGAACAGAATGGTGTAATTGACCATGGAGAAAAATATTATGGCACTTATAATGGAATTCAAATTTATACCGACTTTCAACAAGCTATAATTGATACCACTAATCAGAGTATTAGATTATCGAGGCATGATTCAAACTCAGTGACTCTTATTAAAGTTGAGCTCCCTGAAACATTCAACAAATACTTTTTTAGAGCTACTGATTCTAGCATAGCTTATTACGGAAATTGTTACCATTGTCCTGGTATAGGAATATCAGGCGACACCCTCACTGGATCATGGTTTCCTAGTCTTGGTCCGCGGAAGTATGAGTATTTTATGATTAAAGAATAGATATAAGAAGCGCGCAAGCACAAATTAAACACTTGCCGCCCTAAGTATTAGCAGCTATTGGTTTTACTGAAACAGAAAGCTAGTCAGTGGTTTATTGCTCTATGCCGGTAACTCAGGTTTCATAGGTTAAATTTTCGGCTGGGCCAGCCAGTCAATTCATGCTTTTTAGTTTTTTGAATAGCATATTCAAGAGAACAATATGCACTATAATTGAGATTATAAGTCTATAATTATCAGATTATTGATCTAAATGATATTTTAAATAATTACATATCTTAGAAGCCTCAATAAAGGTGGCTATGAAATTTATTGCTGCATCTTTATTCTACTTTTAAATTACGCCCCTCAAAATCAATTAGTTTAAAACCTTATGATTGTTAATGACCGCTTAGCCGACGTGGAGTCTTATAATATTTTAGACACTCCTCCTGACCATGAACTTGATGAATTCACTCAACTTGCTACCGTTATTTGCAATTCGCCTATTTCATTAATTACGATTTTAGATGATAAGCGTCAATGGGTTAAGTCGGCCAAAGGTGCAGTAGCAAAAGAAACGCCTATTGAAGAGTCCTTTTGTAGGTATGCACTTAATAAGCCTAAGGAAATATTAATTGTTAACGATGCTTTGAAGGATCATCGGTTTAATACTAATAAACTTGTTACTGGTGAACCCAAGATTCGTTTTTATGCTGGGGCACCGCTAGTTACTAGCAAGAATAACGTCTTAGGAACGCTCTGCGTTATAGATATGCAGCCGAAAGATTTGTCATCAGACCAAAAGGATGCTTTGATGATTTTGTCGAAAAAAGCCATGGAAGCAATCGAATCGCAAAAATTACTTAAACGGCAGTCAAGCACTATCTCTTTAAATTCTCGGCGATTGATAAAAATTACCGAAAACGTTCCGAGTGTGATTTTTGAAATGACCGTGGTGGATAATAATATAAGCAGATTTGAATTTGTTAGCAAAGGCATTTTAAAGTATTATCCCGAAATTAAACCTGAAGAATTAATTAAAAATCCAAACCAAGTTTTAGGTGATATTATGCAGTTTGAATTTCAAAGACTTAAAACTGCTATTCACGAAGCATGGCTGAATAAGAAGCCCTTCCTACTCGATTACATGATTTCAAGCCCAGCTGGACAGGTTTGGCACTGTATCAGCGGCTACGTCGAACAGGGCAAGGCTAAGGAATATGTGGTTTATGGAGCAATTAACGATGTAACTAAGCACTATAAGTACAAAAACGATATTGATCAAATTATTTTTGATATGTCTCACATTCTTAGAAAACCAGTAGACGCCATTCTGGATTTAGTGAAAAAAATTGAAAATGAATCTCATCTAACAGATACTAATCTTCGCACCAAGTTGAGGCAAAGTACCGCAGACTTAGACCAATGCAGTTTAAACTTGATCGAGAGGTATATCTCAAAAAAGGAAGAGTTATACCGCTAGCTTAAGCTTTCAAGCAGCTAAGACCTCACCTGTTAAAAGGATAAAAGCCTTAGGAATTTGAAACTAAACTATCTTTATTTCAGCTTAAACGATCCAGTTCCTTTAAAAGAGCATCACCAATCTTTTTAATAGCCATATTGCCAAGATCTTTATCTGTATTAGCTGGCGGACCTTGGGGCGTATTATTTACATCTACAATGTAAATTTTACCATCATCCCTATTCCTCAGAACATCCAGCTCGCCGTATTCTAGCGACATCCTTTTACAGAAAGTATTGATCTGTTTAATTTCCTCTGCGGAAAGAATATCACTTAAGCTTTTCACCTCTGTATTTACAGTGGTATTTTTAAAGCGCTCGTTAATATCTCGGTATTTCAAATAAACGAAATCTAATGCCTTTCCTACTACCGGAACGCGAATATCAAGCACTAAATCCTCCTTAAACTTATTATTAATGAGGATTTGATAAATAAACCCCTCCTCTACTTTAGCTAAAGGCCCTTGCAATATCTGGCCATCATGAATGGCATTAACATCATTCTTCTGAACTATCTTTCCTGAGTAAGATAAGGGATCTACAAAAGTATTGTAACCAAATACCTCCAAATGAACCTGGTCCACTTTAACTTTACTAATGTCCCGACTGTAAAGGTTTAATACGGTGCACTGATTCTTTATTTCTTCTAAAACTTGAAACTCTTGCCTAAAGGTAGCATACTCCCAAAACACTGCTAATTGATGACTTTTGCGCGGTTTATTCGTTAGGGTGTAATTAATTGTACGACTTGCTTTATAAAGAGTAGACCCTCGACTTGGGTAATGCGGATGCGCTAGTAGGAGCTTACGTTTAAAGCCATTAGCGACGTAGTTTCTAAAAGCAAGAAAGGCATGGCTGATATCTTTTATGAGTCGCTCGAAAAAAGGCATTTTTTTATGATAGCGATTAAAAAAGCCACGTTGTATGGAATCGCTAAAACTCATTCTCTAATAATGTTTAATTCACTTAGTGCATCATCAAATTCTCCGTACCAGGCTAAGTGGGCACTACTTAAGCCACAGCCGCCATACTCTTTAGGGCAATAGGTTCGATCGTGGTTATAATGACAGTTGTCGCAACGCCCAAGATTGGCAAACATATCCATATCGCTCCCACATTCTAGGCAATGCCATAGTTTTTCAGCCCTTGGCTGCCAATTACAATTAGGACAGTGAACTTTATCTATCATAGTTTGAAGTCACGAAATAAATCAAAAATGTGCATTCAAAATGATTGTTTTACTTTTTTAATCAGTTTAATCCGAAATTCTCTTTTTAAAATGAAGCACAAAGCCCAATATTCTACTTAAATTTGCCGCCTCAAAAAATAAGCTATGCTTAACGTAAATAATGTTTCTTTACAATTTGGTA
>CBFHVV010000075.1:0-14990 GCA_965658965.1 Croceimicrobium sp. | reverse complement strand
AAGAAGTTGGTCCGGTCTAAATATGAAGATTCTGTTTTAATGAATAAACAAATATTTGATGTAACAAAACTTTGACAATGCACCCAATCCTATGCATCCATACACATTGGCATGTCGCTCAAAGCCTTCACACAAACCAAAACTTGCCAAAGAGTATGGCTGCCCCAACGCACGGACGAAGAAAAAGCACGGGCATACAACATTGTATAAGAGCAATAGCGGGTGAAGTGGTAAAATCAAGGTCTGTGCATTTTATTAACTTTAGTGGTAGCGGACAGGTAATCGTGTTGAAATCCGCTACTGCTCTTATACTTGACCGTTGTGCGGTATATAAGAAACGCCAACCGCATAAACAGTACACTGGATTTTGCCGACACTAAAGCCAACGCTGGATAAACCAAAAGGGCTGTTATGAGCTGCCCCAATACTTAGGACCATACCTTAAAAATTATTATTCCAAAATTCTACTCGCAGCAGAATAGCCTTGGCTAGCAATGAACAGATCAGGAAAAAAATGGCTTACTGATCTGCCCATTAGCAAGACCTTATTCAATATCCTAAGTTGAGTGGTTGTTCAATGCGCCTCAAAGAATTCCATTACCAAAATATTCATGGTAGACTTGGCATCGCAGGCCAAAATAAAAAGATGGAGTAAGCATTATCGCCTTCAGTTAAAACTTATCTGACTAAGCCTTATTAGTTTTCAAATACTTAGAGGTAAAACCTAAAGGCCATATAAAGTTGCCCAAAGCCACTGGTGTTGATTTCGCTATCTCCATCAATGGGTCGTAACATTCCTTTTCTTACGTAGGGAATACTTTTATAGCCAAATTTAAAGTAGCCAGAAGCATTGGAATAACGCGTGGGCCAACCGATATAGGCTTCAATCGTCGGTCCAGCGGCTGCATTAATATTGGCATAAGAGGGTGAGGTTTCATAGCTGGAAATTAAGGGGAAGTTCATCCCTAAATAAATATCTGAATATTTAAAAGAACTGCCAGTAATCAATTCTTTTTTGCCCTTAGCCTTTATGGCTACCTTATTATTAATGATGCGCATCAGCTTTAAGCCTGTGTTTAAAACCAGTACGGATTGGTTAAAGCGGCCGTCGGTATTTAATTTACTATTGGCATTAATGGTTTGGATATTGAAAGTGCCGGGGAGGTAGTTAATACCAGCTAGCGGAATTAAAAAGACGTGCTCGGGCTGATCAATGGTGTAGTAAGAGGTATTCCTACTGTAATTACCATCTCTATCTGAACTCACAAACTGATCTGCTATAAAGCGATCTTCATTGCTACGAACGAGTAACTCAAAGCTATAGCCAAGTTCAAGGGTCCCGGCATAAGCCAAAACACCCGATTGCTCTCCTTCAAATTCACTACCTCTAAAATTATTATAAAAACCTAGGCCAGCAGTTAGAGAGCCGTAAATACTATTTTTTTTAACATAGTGCCCCTGATAGCAAATACCCGTATATCCGTAAATGGTCATGTCTAGACCCCAATCGTGGTAGTAAGACTTCTCATTGACCAAATCCTCAGTAATGTTGGGGAAATCTGTGTTTTGGCTAAAAGCATAATTAAGAGACAGAAATAGAAAAAGAATTAGTGGACTTTTCATAATCATGTGTGTATTTGCTCGCCCAGCTGAATGGGGCTGATATGTTTTATAAATAAGAGGAATCTTAAGGGCTTGCCCTCCCTTTAAATTGCAGGTCCTTTTAATCTTTAAGGAAGCGTATGCATTGGGGTGCTGTACCATTAATTGTAAGACTCAGTAGATATACTCCAGGCTTTAGGATAGCCGTAGAAATCTTGCGGTCGCCTTGGCCTAAACTTTTCGTTTTGCATAAGCGGCCGTTTATATCTCTAATTTCTAAGTGGATATTTTCTGTGTCGGCTGGCAAATTGTTGATAGTTATAAATTCTTTGGCAGGATTGGGATAGAGGTTAAATTTAGGTCGCTTTGTTTCTGCTAAGGAAACACCTGGTCCCAAGTTATAGCGCGCAAACCAGCCATCGGTGTATAATCCGCCGGAAGGCGTAATAGAAATATTAGCATTGAAGTTAATAGTAGAGGGATTATAAACCTCGCCACCCATTAATAAGCTGGAAGAGTTTGCGCTCATTACCGCCGTACGCAGATAGCCGCTAAAAGATAGATTTACCGTTTCATACCATTGCACCGTATCAAGTTGATCAATGCCAAAGAGGATAAACTCATCAGATACAGCGGTATTAAAGCTGCCAAAATTAAAGGCATTATTTCCGTCTCGAGCGGTCGACAAGAAGGTGCCGTTGCCATTAGTAGCCATTCCGTACAATACATTACCACAAGTGCTGAAGCTATTCACATTTCCAGTGGCAAAGTCTATGGTTACCACCAGATGAGCATCACCATCAATACTATCGGTTCCTAAAGCCAAATAATGGGTATTGTTTAGCATCGCTTTAATATTACCTCCTTGTAGGCATAAATCGGCTATGCCCATAGCGTTGCCGCGAACTTGTTTAATCCAAGTAGGACTTAAAGTAGATGAGAAATTAGCAATAAAGTAGTTGAGCTTAAGATTAGAGCTAGTAACGGGTGTTTGCAGTGAAAAGCTTGTACCGTCGCTAAAATCGATCTGATTTTTTTTGAATTCTCCGATCAAAGCGATCGCTCCGTTTCCGTTTACCGCAATGTTAGTAGGGTGCCCGCCATCAAAAACTTCAAAGGCAATGGCACTGCCATCACTTCCCGCCAATTTACTTAAGTAGCCCCAGTCGCGGCTAGATGAGCCACTATGTGACATATTGTTTCCAAAATCTATGGCCTGTTTAAAAGAACCCGCTAAAATCACATCACCATTATTGTCGATGCCTAGATCTAAACAAGAGGCGCCGTAAGTATCTATGTTTTTTAACCAAATTAGCGCACCCGCATTGTCGAATTTAGCAACGAACATATTGCTTTCCGCAAAGCCAGTTTGGGTAGCAATTAAACTCTGGCCTTCAATTTCAATGGAGTGACGATAAGTGCCAGCAATTACTACTTCTCCATTTGGGCTTACCGCCATACGAGGCTCGGTAATTTGTGAAGCTTCATTACTATCTTTCATACAACGGTAGCTTTTTACGAATTGCAAGGTGTTAGCGGCATCGTATTTAGCCCATACTAATCCATGATTGGAACCAAAAACCGTGGGAAGATCAATTAATGCTTGTCCATCAAAATCATATTGTGGATCGCCATTGGAATAGCGGCCCAATAAATAAGCATTATTTTGTGCGTCAAGACCAGTGCCCAAGATGTATTCATTCTTAAGGTCAACACCAAAAGAACGCGCCATAGCCCACTGGGCGCTAAGCTGCTGCGAGACGAGTGTTAATAGGATGAAAAGTATGTAAACGTGGCTCTTTTGTAGTTTATTCGGTATCATAAATAGGAGTATAAGTTCTGTTATAGTGGTCTTTTTCAAATAAAAAGCTGGCTATTAATCAAATTGATATTGAGGTGCTTAGTGCTGGATTATCACTTTGGAATGGTGCCAAGTGTTGTGGGAGCGAACATGGATCATATATACACCAGCTGGTACTGTGGCGACGTCTATTTGCTTAGTTTTTGACGCGCTTAAAACCTTAGCGCCCGTTAAATTGCTGAGGATGATTTCTTGAACATCATTTAGGGTGATATTTATTCGTTGAGAAGCAGGGTTTGGATAGAATTGATCGAATGCCAAGGATTGGCTATACTCGGCAATATGGGTATGCGAACTGCTGTAGGAATCATTAAAGCGGGCCGCAAGAATATTATAGGTATTGTTGTTTATATCAATGGAGTCTCGGTGTTTACCTGCCGCTATAAAGCCATTGGGGCTGCGAACAACGGAGCTAAAAATATTATCGGCAAATGGGTGGGTATCTAGAATTTTCAACCAAGCATTGGTACTATCTATATTAAGATCTCGTGTTTCTACAAAGGCATATCTTTCGCCACCAAATTGTTGGGTGTTATAGGCGCCAAAAAGATAGAGGGTATCGGCTTCAATAAAAGCGGCTTGATAGTTATTAAAACTAGTGGAAGAGTCTATTCGTGAACCCATGGCGTCTAATTCTACCAAGGTGTTACCCATCACCAATATAATGTTGCCATTGCTTCTTTCCGCTGCGGCAGAATTGTTAAAACTGATGAAAAGGGTTTCGCTGTAAGTCCACAAGGTATCTCCTTGACTATTGAATTTAATAGCAAGTGGATAGTCGTCTACATTGCCATTGGCTAAATAATTACCATCTTGAAGCTTGGTTAAATTATCGAGATTGCTAAAGGTATTTTGAGGAAAGGTTTTCTCCCAAATGATATTGCCAGCACTATCTAGCTTAGCGATAAATGGGTTTTTCGAAGCCATGCTGCCGCTCACATAAACATTTCCGCTGTCGACCATTATGGCGGTTACTCCAGAGCCGAAATTACTCACCGGGTTTAGGCTAGTCGACCAAATTATATGGTAATTGGTATCTAGTTTATAAACTATGGGGCCATTGCTTCCATAATTACCGGCATAAATAGCTCCGTCGTGAGCTTCCATTAAATTAGGACCGAAGTTACCTAAAGCTGTGTCTAAAATACCGCCACCAATTGAGTCACCAGCTCCATTAATCTCGTAATAGTTTTCGGCTTGCTGAATTAGATATTTATTGCTGTTAATTTCGGAGATGAATACCTTGTTGGCCGAGGGGACGCGGTCATACTGTCTTAACCAAGTAGTATCTAATTGCTGCGCTTCACCGCTAAGCGTACTTAAAATAAAAAATACGAATAAAAAGAGTTTCCAATTTCCCATAGTCTTGCTTCTTTTGCTTGGTTCAAAACTATTGGGATGTCACAGAATTGACAATACGTTAAATAACGTATTGAATGGTGTAATTACATAGAATACTCTAATTACCGCGCAGAATGATGGGCTATATTGTTATAGCTGGTGGCGCAAGCGTACTGCTTAATTTTCCTTATTTTTCACAGCCTCAAAATTCTTTTCTAAAGTATTTAATGGGGCATATCCACTGCTGATTTTATAGTAGTGTCCATCTTTCTCCACAAAAACAGAAGGAAATCCTGTTACTCCCAAAGCCACTGACATTTGGAAATCTTCGCGGGCACGAGAGGCATAGCGCGGTTCTAACATCTTGTTTACAAAAGTGCTCGAATCGAGATTAAATTGAGCCGCGATTCTACCATAGGCACTTAAATTTTTTGGCTCGATACCCTCGTAGTATATAGCATGCTGTAGGGCGGAAGCAAAGGAGTAACTATTAGTTGGATCCTGCTCTTTGAATATCGTTAAGGCAATAGCGGGAGGGATTGAGGTGAAAATAGCAGTACCATTTACCAGTGTATTATTGAGGAAATTTTCTCCAAATTTAATTCCAGTGGCTTTTTCCACATCTTTGTAAGCCCAACTAATATAAGGTGCTACTTCTCCGATGGGACCAATGCGCTCGCCTGTTATCATACCGCCAGATATCACTTCGAAATCAGCCTGATTCTGATATTTTTCATGAAATTCATTAATGACGGAAGTGAAACCATAGCACCAACCGCATAATGCATCATAAATATAAATTATTTTCATCGAATCTTGGTATTTTAAGCGCAGGTAATTCTATTTTAAAAAGAGAATTAGTGTTTTTTTTTGCGTGTATAAATGAATGTCAATTTAGCAAAAATATTTAATTTCTATCAGCCCTTTATTATTCTTATACACACTTTTTAGTAAGTGTAAAAGGGCCAGTGCCTAATTAACTATATATGCTCGGTTCACTGCAAAACAAGTTGATCTTATTAATAAGCTTTGCGCCTGAAAATCCCATTCCTCTTAGCTTAAAAACACATCCGCGTAAATTAGGTTTCCCCAGATAAAATATTTACAGAATTAGGGTGCGTCTGTTTATAGTATTGATGGCTCTTAAATTTAAGACAGACCAAGGGAGTTATAAATGGCTTGCAGTATTTATTCAGTTTTTGAAGTTTAAATTACTATGCCTAAATTAGGCCACAACAAGTATTAAACTGAGATTATTATGGAAATTGCAGGCGGCATTACACTTACGGTTTTGTTATTAATAGGTTTTGTTTGGTTCCTCCCATTCCTAATGATAGTTTTCTCTTCAAAAACCTCTGGTCGTGAAAAATTGGCTTGGTTGCTAGCTATGTGCCTCATCTCTTGGTTTGCATGGGTCTTTTATCTTTTACTGGCACCCATCCGGGAGAGATCGTAAAAACATAAAGCTCGAATAGACTTGCTAATCCTAATCAAAATATTTAGTTCCAAATCCCTCACTGGGGGAGCAAATAAATTTTCGTCTTAGTTAAGTAATGCAGTTGATTTGCAACCAAGTAGAGAAGAAAAAGGTGAGCACAAAAAAGCCTATGTTGGAGACCCTGAAGTCTAGCTTTTTAAGTGCATTTTTGGGAATTCAGATTTGGTATTTATCAAGACTAAGGTCTATTTAGTCAAATGGAAGAAAGCACTAATAACAAATGCTGCTCATCGGTATCCGCAAAGTTCCAAATTTCTTATTTCCAGTGCTTAGGTTGATAAAGTACTTTACTGGCCATTTCGATTAAGCAATCCAGCTAATCTACTGGTCTTTAGTCACAATCCTTTTATTTTACGTAGCATTATTGCTATTTACTTTTGGTGTATATTTGCGCGAAAGTCGCTAGAAATGTGAAATATAGATTATCACTTTTTATGATGACTTTTAGTGAAAATGTAAGAGAATACTATGTCCAAAAAGACCAATCAAAACAATGAGCCGGCTGCATCACCTCAGGTAGATAGCAGAATTGCCGCAGTACGAGATTTAATTTTTGGTGAAAATATTCAGCAGTACAATACTGAATTTGAGGATGTTTCCACCAGAATAAAATCATTAAAAGACGAGAGTTCTAGAAACCTTCAAGAAGCAGTGTCTGATTTAGAAGGAAAGCTCGCAGACCTAGAACGCTTGGTTGATGATAGGTTTCAGGACTTAAATAGTGATATGGATAAACGTTTGGCAGAATTGGACGATGCCAAAGCAGATCGAGTACAACTGGGCCGGGCTCTAGAAAAAATTGCCCTGATGCTGCAAGAGTAGATGGGAGTTGGGGCGGACCATATAAAAGACCAACGCTTTGAACAACTAATAGAAATTCTTCTGGCCGATGACCGAGAAGACATCAAACTTCTAAAGGAGGAGCTATTAGCATCAGAAAATTTTCAGAAAAAGGTTGATCCTATTGTTGACGCTAAGATTGAGGATTTAAGAGAGAATTTCCCCGTTTATTTTGGAGACACGATTACAGAAACCATTAAGGTGCAAATTAAGGAGTCTCAAGATGAGGTGGTAGAAGCTCTCTATCCCATCATGGGTAAACTGGTGAAGAAATTTATCGTCGCAGAAATTGCCAAATTGTACGAGAGTATTAATGAGGCAATTAATAATACTTTCTCCTTTAAGAATATTATGAAGCGCTTCTTTAAAGGTAAAAAAGCAAAGGCGGAAGACGTTCTCCAGAAGGTTTTTGAAGTTAAAGTGGAAGAGCTCTTTGTTATAGGCAAGGAATCGGGCTTATTAATAGGTAACTATAGTAGAGGCAATATCGCCGATAAAGACATGGTTTCGGGCATGTTAACGGCTATTAAGTCTTTTGCTGAAGATGCTTTTTCCAAAGAGGGGCAAAATTTAGAAGACATCAAATTCGAAACTTTCCAGTTATCCTTGATGAACTTTAAATCAATCTATATTGCTACTGCCACTTCTGGAGCTATGAGCTCTGAATTTAAAGACCGGCTGGCGGATAGCCTGCACGATTTGGCTGATAAAATTTTAAGAGATCGCGTTTATCTTAAAGATGAATCCAAGCTTAATGCTCTGATCAAGGAGATATTAGAAGCTTTAGAAAAACAATCTTCAGATTAAATAAATGGTGGCAAAAAAAGTTTTATTAGTCGGGAATTTTGGAGTGGGAAAAACCTCGTTAATTAGACGATTTGTATCTAATGAGTTTTCAGAAGATTATATCAGCACGATAGGGGTGCGCGTAAGCTCCAAGCTGGTGAAGCTGGAAAATGAGGAAGTCAAATTGCTTATTTGGGATGTTGCCGGGACTAAAGATGATGAAAAGGTTCCAAAGGCTTATTTCATGGGCGCCAGCGCTGCCATGTATGTTTTTGATCTCAGCCGAGAAGAAACCTATCATAATTTACAAGAACGATTAGAAGCGATGAAGCACTTGTCTGGACTGAAGGAAGTGACCTTAATTGGGAATAAAAAAGACTTAGTAACAGACGCTAAAATTGCAGATCTAAAAGTGCAGCTAGCCCTAAAGGTTGACCTTTTTACCAGCGCTAAGGAAGACGAGAATGTAGAGGGGGCATTTCTCGCCCTAGCGAAACAATCACTAAAGTAATACAGCCTTGAACCCATCACCAATAGAATCGTATTACCTTATTTTAGAAGTGAACTTCTCAGGTAATATTAGTTCCATAAATTCGGGAAATTTCTTAATCAAAGAATTTGCTGCTAATCAATCCATTTATCTCCTTTGCCCATTTTTAATAGGAACCCTTGATTCCTTAGAGACTGATACCCCGCTATTTTTGGAGGGTTTAATGATTGTTGCTGCAGAGAAAGAGTATATGTGTGACGTGGATTTGCGAAAAACTATTAGCAGCATTTCGGTCTTAATTCACGATCGCACCAAAGTTTACCAGAGTTTAAAAGAGTTAAATCAAAATAGAAACGACCTACTTCTTTTAAAAGGAGAATTGAAAAGGAATAATCAAGAACTAATTAAGCAAAGGGAACTCGCCGAAAAGGCTAATGAAGAAAAGTCTCGCTTTTTAGCTATGATGAGCCATGAAGTTAGAAATCCCCTCAATGTAATACTAGGTTATGCCGAACTGCTAAGTAAAGAGCAAGTTTCGAGGAAGGTGGAAGACTATCTTAAGAACTTAAGTGTTGCGGGGAGAAATTTAAAGGTAATCGTCGACGATATACTGGATCTCTCACGAGTTGAGGCGGGGAAACTTGAACTTAGTAAGGATCCAATTAGCTTAAGCTCTATTTTAAGTCAGATTGAAGGCAATTACCGAAGTAGCCATAAGGATACAGAACTTAGCCTGCATTTTAGCACGTCCCCAAATTTGCCGAAAGTTGTTTTGGGCGATGATGTGAGGATTTACCAAATATTGACGAACCTCATTAACAATTCAATAAAGTTTACGCCTCAGGGCTCGGTTAGCGCTTCAATTAAAACTCTGTCCTCAGCTAATGGTCAAGCCAAGATATGTTTTGAAGTTAAAGATACGGGTAGGGGAATGACATCTGCGCAAGCGGCAACCATATTTAAGGAGTACCAACAAAATGAACTGGCTGATAATAGGATTCATAAAGGGGCCGGACTAGGATTGGCAATAGTTAAGCGCTTGGTATCCGCTATGGATGGGAGCATTGGAGTGGAAAGTGAGCTTGGTAAAGGGACTAGCTTTAAAATCGAAATTGACTTCGAAACAGTAATAGAAGTAGAAAGTAAAGGAGAACTTACCTCTAAGTCTGAAGTACAACCGAACCTTTTAAAGGGGAAGAACATTTTGCTTGCCGATGATAACTACCTCAACCGATCTATTGTTGAACATATCCTAAAACGAGAGGAGGCCAATTTTGTACTGGTAAAAGATGGAGTGGAGGCTCTCGCTGCTATGCATGATCAAAAATTCGATTTAGTCGTTTTAGATATCAATATGCCAAATTTGTCTGGAACCGATTTGATCAGACAAAAATCTAAATACGAGAGAAATAATGAGTCCACGCCCTTTATTGCTCTTACAGGTAATAGCTCAAGGCAAGATGTGAAGGCTTATTTGGAGATTGGTTTCTTAGATGTTATTCCTAAACCGTATAGTAGTGAGGAGTTTGTTAGCACTCTTATTAAAAACCTAAAGTCCTAGTAATCTCTATGCGAGCAATTTAGTCTTGGGCTTAATTATCTAAGCCTCTGAATATAAATTACTTTTTAATTATCACCTTCTTCCTTATATGTTTATCTGCTATTTGGATATCTAAAATATAGAGGCCCGTTCCTATGCTGAGCATTAATTTTTGTTTGCTGGCATTGGGGTCTATGGGGAAGCCTTGGACTAAGTTCCCATTTGAGTTATACAAATTAGCACTCTGTAGTTCTTCCAAATTCAAAGTATTTTCTAAAATAAGGAATTCTTTGGCAGGTTGTGGGTATAAGTACAGGCCAGCATCGCTAAACTCATCCATACTTAAAATAATGCTGCTATTAACAGTATCGCTGTTAGTAGAGGTGGCCCGGCAACTACCTGTGACCTGATTAAGGTAAAATTCTGCGGGGAAATTGAGACCGCTAAAACTTTTAGAAGTCTTTGTGGGGTCTGATATACTATCTAAAAGAAAGAAAGCTGTTCCCGGTCCTGAGTTCCCATAAATTTGATATCTCTGAAAAGGTGAATCAGATTGGCCATTGGTTTTGTTCCAAACAAAGTCTATATCGCCTGCAGTATTACCACTGTTAATGGAAAAACTTGGGGCATTAGATTGGCTGGGGAAGAGATCAATTATCAGCGTTAAGTGACCCGATTTGGGAAGAATACTATCATTGTCACGAGCGCTAATATGAAAGATATAACTAGTCCTTCCTTTTAGCCCAGCACTTAAAAGGGAGCATTGAGCCAGCCACTTAAATTTGAAGGTTTTCACTAGGTTTCCGCAGTAGCCCCCACTGCCTATAGTATCGATGGTGGCACAAGGTCCACCGCCTACGCAAGCAGTGTCGGTCATTAAGTTTTGCGGATTGATTTTAGAACCATTTGCACTTAGACAAAAGCTCTGAATAGTACCGTTACCGTTGAGGTCAAAGTCGCTTACATCAAAATTAAGATCTATGCTATCGTTGTTCATCGCGGTTAAGCGGTAGGTATTACCAGTCCGGCGCACCTTGGTGAAAAAAGCAGTATCAATCTCTAAATTAGGAGGATTATTTACTGTACTGCTAGGTAAGTTATGAATATAAAGCGGGAGCTCACGGTACACTTCTGCAATAAGCTGTCCATTGCGGAATGAGCGAGCAACTACACAGTTCGCATAATAGCCAGAAATGGCATTATAGGTTTCAATCGATAAAATTCCACTATTGGTGTTAATTAGGTTTGGACCATTCAATGCATTTTCAGTAGAATCTGGAAAAGGAGCTAAAGAGGAAAATCCGATGCTAAAGGAAATGGGCTGGAAAGCATTTTCGAAGGGTTGTGCAAAACTTATACTTAGCGAATCTTGATCGACGTCTATTACCTGGTGATTAAAGCTAAACTTTCCGTTTGTGTTTATAAAGGACAGATTGTTTAAAAACTGTGGACTATTATCGAAGCAGCTATTGATATTGGTTGGAGAGCCAGCACCAGGGTTAGTATAAGGGTACATCTTGGACCGCAAATAAAAGTTTGAGGAATTAGTGTTCTCAGTGACAGGCCTGCAGCAACCACTATAATAAAACTCAAAACCCGCAGGAGGTGGTGTGCTAGGTAAATTTACCGGGTTGCTGCGGTAAACGCCTTTTTCCGTTAGGCAGTTTGTGCTATTGGGTAGACTGCTAATAACTGAGCTTAAGCTAGGATTATAGGTGCAAACAATATTTCCAGTTGGGCCAGATATTGTTTGATTACCAGTGGGTAAGTTCGCTCCAGAGCAATCTCGATAGAGCGTTAAAGTGAAAATATAGCTGTTGTTACCGGTGCACTCCCAAGTAATATCACCACCAATTAAATGGCTGGCTTGAATGTTAAAAGAACTGCTTATGAGGATTAATAAAAGAGCGAATTTTCGTAGCATGAGGTTTATTTTGAGCCTAAAGTATAATAATTAATGGAGGTATCTTTGAACAATGAGCAAAAGAGAATGAGGCTCTATTGAAAGACGATTAGTATATTTAATCGAGTGGTGATTAGCTTCTAATGTGCAAAAAAAAAAAGTGAGCAAGTCTCTTTTTTATGAGAAGTTAATGCGAATAAGAAATCCACTCCGGTTTACTAGAAGTCGGAAAATTGCTTTCCTTTACTTTTTAGAAATTAATTAAAAGCACCACTATGAAGCCTTACTTCTTATTGCTAGTAATCTTGTTTTATTTTAGCTAAAATTCTCGGGCTCAGGGGCTCAATAAAGAAAAGTTAGACGCTTATTTTGAGGTTCTGGCGGCTAATCATAAGTTTATGGGGAGTATAGCCTTAGCAAAAGACGGTGAAATAGTTTACGCTAAAGCGGTAGGTTTCGCCAATCTTGCCGAAGAGCTTAAAGCCAATCTTAAGTCGAAGTACCGCATCGGATCGATATCAAAAACTTTTACCGCGGTAATGGTTCTTAAAGCGGTAGAGGAGGGAAGCCTAGATTTGAAGCAAAACATCTTTCCATACTTTCCGAGCATCGAAAATGCTAAGCGTATAACTATTCATAATTTATTAAATCACCGTAGCGGCATTCACAATTTTACCCAGGATCCAGATTATCTAAGCTGGAATACTGAAGCTAAAACGCAAGAGCAAATGCTGCAGCTGATTGCTCAAGGCGGAAGCGATTTTTTGCCAGACACAAAAGGAGAGTATAGCAATTCCAATTATTTGCTCTTAAGTTATATACTGGAAAAGAATCAAGGGAAATCTTATGCCGATCTTTTAGAGGAACAAATTATTGTGCCTCTCGGCTTAGAAGACACCTATTTTGGTGCGGCAGCTCAAAGTGAAAAGAACGAATGTAAATCTTATACTTTTCAAAATGGCTGGCAGCTAGAAAATGAAACGGATATGTCTATTCCTATGGGTGCCGGTGGAATCGTATCTACACCTAGTGATTTAACCCGCTTTAGCGATGCCTTATTTGCTGGTGAATTACTTAAAGAGGAAAGTCTGGCCATGATGAAAATGATGAAAGACGACTACGGCATGGCTTTATTTCAATTCCCTTTCGGTAGCCAAAAAGGCTTTGGTCACACAGGAAGTATTGATGGTTTTGGGTCTATTTTTACGCATTTCCCCTCCCAAAATATTTCCTATGCTCTCTGCTCAAATGGTAATAATTACAATATCAATGATATTTCAATTACCGTGCTATCAGCCATAAATGGCAAGGAGTTTAGCATCCCCAGCTTCTCTGTATATGAGATTAGTTCGGCAGAATTAGATAAGTATTTAGGGATTTACTCTTCAGCTGATTTTCCCTTAAAAATCACTATTACTAAGGACGAGAATAGCTTAATTGCACAGGCAACGGGGCAAGCTAGTTTTGCTTTGCAAGCCAGTCGTAAGGATGAGTTTCGCTACGATCAAGCTGGTGTAGTTTTAAAGTTTGACCCTGAAGCGAGTAGCTTAATTCTATTGCAGGGTGGGGGGAAATATACTTTCACTTTACAGAAATATACTATTGAGCTTATGGCTTGAAAAAAAAATCAGCATCGCTATTTAATGGGCATTAGCTAGCTACTTCATTTAAGATATCTTCGCTCTCCCTAAAGAGTACTGATAGTATGGCATTTAATATTGTTTTGGTTGAACCAGAAATTCCAAATAATACGGGTAATATAGGCCGTTTAAGTTTAGCCTCTGGCTCCGTTTTACATTTGGTGAAACCCTTTGGTTTTGAAATTGATGACTCCCGTTTAAGACGAGCGGGCCTCGATTATTGGCAACATCTCTCCCTACGTATCTATGAGAGCTTGGAGGAATTTTTGGAGATCAACAAAGAGAAGAATATGGTTTTTCTATCCAGTGCGGGGAAGCAGAATTACACAGCCATAGATTATCAAGAGGATATGTATTTTGTTTTTGGCAAAGAATCGGTAGGCTTACCACGAGATTTGCTGGAGTCAAATGGCGATAAATGTTATAAAATTCCCATTTACAGCGAGCATGTGCGCAGTCTTAATCTTGCCAATGCTGTGAGTATTGTTGTGTACGATGCATTAAAAAGTTTAGCATAGCAATTGCGTCAAGCTTGGTTGTCTAAGGAAGCAAATACTTAGTATTTGTAAGTGCCTTTTATGCATCATTGAGCTGCAATTAGTAGGGAAAAATCTGGCTAAAAGTTAAACTTAAAGCTTTTAGAAATAATTAGATACTAAATTAAATATGTTAACAGAGTCTTTTTACATTAGGGTAATTGAAACGGTGGTTGCAGTTATTCTTTTTATAATTTTAAGAAAAATATATCATAAACTTGTTGAAAAGAAGCTAAATAAAAGTTTACTGCATCGCTCACGAGGCGTGGTGGTTAAAAAGGCTATTAACCTTACCTTTATTTCGGTTTTTATATTAATCATACTTTTAATATGGGGCGTAAAGCAAGCAGATCTTGCCGTTTTTGTTGGTTCGGTACTAACCGTGGTAGGTGTGGCACTTTTTGCCCAGTGGTCTCTTCTATCTAATATTACTTCAAGTATAATTATATTCTTTAATCATTCGGTAAAACTTAATGATTCTATTATAATTTTAGAAGGTAAAGATTACGTGATAGAGGGCAAGGTTATTGATATTGGACTATTTTTTGTAACCTTGCTAACCGAGGATAATCAAGAAATTACTATTCCTAATAATGTGTTTATTCAAAAAAGCATTATGAAGAAAGCCAATAATTAGCACTGATCTCTTGAGTCCTTTATCTTATGCTTAGGTAGACCAAGACTAAACACTATCTTATTATGAAAAATATTGCTCTAGCTTTTCTTTTAATTGTGGTTTCACTTAGTAGTCTAAAAGCAAACAGTCCTTTCCTTGGAATTGTGAAATTTGCTTCTTTGGAGAAAGCCAAAGAATTACTAAGGGAAGAAGATGAGTTTACTCGCAGTTGGAGTCGCTTCGATATTAACTCCCGCATGCACAAGACTAATAGCACAAAGCCCGAGCTTTTTAAAATGCTTACTGAACAAGCGCGTACTTGGACTAAAGCTGAGGA
>CBFHVV010000074.1:0-15119 GCA_965658965.1 Croceimicrobium sp. | reverse complement strand
AAAAGTATTGAATACAGTTTTAGAGTTAAAACCGCTTTCATAGGCTAGCCCTAAAAGGGTAAGATGTTTATTTGCAGGATTTAATGCCTTCGCTTTGAAGTTCTCTAATCGGAAACTATTGATGTATTCATTAAAGTTTTGTCCCATTTTTTCATTCAGCAGCCACGAAAGCTTATTGCTACTAATGTTCACATTTTCGGCAAATTCTCTTAATGATAAAGATGGATTTAGAAACCACTTTTCATCCTGCATACCTTTGTCAGCAGCCATTAAAACCATGTCGATCTCAGCAGAGGACATCAATGCCTTAGGAAGGTCGACTCGTATTTGTTTTTCAGAATCAGTTGGTAATAGCTCTGAACGGAAAGCAGATTGAACTAAGTTCTGGAATCTCTGATAGGGGTGTAAAGGTTTGAGAAGCGGAATATTCATAAAGTTTATGATTTGACCGGTACGCATTTTGACGTTTTCTTCCAAAAAGTCCAATGCCATGTCGTGTTTACCCATATGCACCATCAAGAATAATGGCCAAGGAAATCGTGCTGATCCAATACCCTCTGTTACCATTAAGCTTACTCTGCTACTATCAATATCAATCTTTTCTTCTGGATTGACCAGCTTATACAGAACTAGGCATTCTTCTGGTCTCTCGGCTAAGGGGGTTTGTCTTAAGAAGTCATTTAGTTTTGCGTAATCTTTTGTAAGAATTAAGCAGATTTGTTTTAATGCGATGGAATGTGTGAATTCAGGATTGATGCTTAAGGAGAGCTCTAAACAATCCAAAGCTTCGTTGTAGTCCTCGTTTAAATAATGAATATTTGCTTTGGTAAAATAATGATTCGTGGCAAAAGGGTTGATTTTTAGAATATTGTCAGTGTGCCGGAGTGCTTTTTCGAAATAACCTACCGCTGTATACAATTCGATTAATCCTTCTTCTGCTTCTGTGTAGGATGGATTTAGTTCTATTGCTTTTTGAAAATATTTATGCCCACTGATGAAATCCCAATTACTCCAGAAAGACAAGGTCGCTTTACTAAAATACCCTACAAAGGATTCTTTGTCGAGGTTAAAGCCTTGGCTGATTTTCTCCTTTGTCATCTGCAATAAACCCTTATTCTTTCTCCATGCTATGGACATGGCATAGCAATAGGCCAAACCAAAGTAAGGCAGTGCAAATGAGGGGTCTTTCGCGATGCTTTGTTCATAAAGTTCTGTTGCTTTTGCGATTCCTGGTCCATCCCACATTAAATGCTGATAGCGACCTTTAAGGTAGAGGTTGTAGGCCTCCATATTTTGTGTAGGTGCTTCAATTAGATGTTCCTGAATATTGAGGTGACCAAAATTTTCCCGAATTTGGTCAGCAATGCTTAAGCTTATTTCATCTTGTACTGCGAATATGTCTTCTAAATCTCTATCGAAATTTTTTGACCAGAAGTGAGTGCCGTCATCAGTGCTGATTAGCTGCGCTGTAATACGAACTTTGTTTTTGGCTTTCCGTACGCTCCCCTCCAAAACTGTACTCACTCCTAACTGATCACCAATGGTGCGTACATCTATATTTTTATTCTTAAATGCAAAGGAAGATGTGCGTGCAATAACTTTTAAGCCCTTTACGGTGGTTAGGGCATTGATTATTTCTTCGGTAATACCATCGCTGAAGTATTCGTTCTCTGGGTCGGCACTCATATTCACAAAAGGGAGAACCACGATGGACTTGTTGGAGGATGATATGGGCAGAAGATTACTCATTCGCCCCAAATGTGTCAAATTTCCTATCCCCGGTTTCTGGCCAGAAATAAAAATCTATTGCTGTATCAATCCACTGAACGTTTATAGTTATGGCATTGCCCGCGAGTCTCGCACTTCCCTGCAAAAAAGTGGATAGCCCATGTTTTAGTATTATTGGAAGTGTTACGATACTCTTTCCTGCAATGTAGAATGGCGATATTTTGCTATTTACATTCAGCCTATCGACGATCGCAAACGCATCTATAAATTCATCTGAAATACCATTCGTGAAATATTTATTTTCACGGATGGTATTCAATTTCACACAAGAAATTTCGTCTAGCGCATTGGCTGGCATGGAGGCAGTTTGAAACTGCAAGATAGCTAGCTCAATTTTAAAACTAAAAATGGAGGTCTACTTACTATGCTTATCAAATAATTTATAACTTTTGATATAGCGTCAGACCCATTGTCTTTTGTTTTTGAAGATATCCTATTAAACTGATTTTGGAAAAAGAGATTATATCATAGAAATAGCCGGTGATAGTACCAGAAAAATTAATTCTCAGGTGATTATAAAGTCTGAAAAGTATAGGTACCACTGATGTCGCCCGCTAAGTGCATAATGTAGTTTCCTGGTTTCAAGTTTAAGTTTATACGATAAGCATCATAGCCTTGAATATCTTTCCGCAAGAGACAATTACCACTTAAATCAAAAATACGAAGCTCTGTCCGCCAGTTTTTCTGATCCTTAGCATCAATAATAATGTGATCTTTTACTGGGTTGGGATAGAGCACATATTCCGCTTCTTGCACTAGATATTCAGGCGTAGAAAGACTAAGAGCCAGTTGGAAATCTGGAATCCCGTAGCCCATAGAATCGTTAGGGCTGCTAAATAGGTGAGCCGACTGACGAATATAATTGGCAATTTCTTCACTGTGTCTGGCCGGGTACGCTTCAATTAAACAAGCGGCTAAGCCAGCCACGAGCGGTGCGGAGAAAGAAGTGCCAAAATCGGCATTGAATTTTCCAGTACCGTCAATTAGGGTAGTGGGGCTACCTTGGGCCATTACATCTGGCTTTACGCGGCCGTCAAAGCTTGGGCCAATGCTGGAGAGTAGAGCGTAATTGCTTTGCCAAGTAACAGCACCCACGGTGAGTACTGAATCTCCATCTGCCGGCGCTCCAATATGAGGTTGCGCTTGATCTCCTTCATTTCCTGCACTAGCAATCACTAAAATTCCTTTGTTAGCAGCTATATCGGCGGCTCGGGTTATTACAGTGGTATTGCCGTCCATGTCGCTATAGCTGTAGTTACCTTGGGGGTTATCAAATCTTTGGTAGGATAATGATGTGTTGATAACATGTACCCCAGCGCTGTCCGCAAATTCCGCAGCCATTACCCAATTATCCATCTCCAGCGGGCTTTCTTGATAAATGTCTTCGGTAGTTAATAGCCAGTAATTGGCGTCGGGTGCGGTTCCGATAATGGTGTCAGCAAGGTTGGCTGCCATTATGGACAAGACGCTGGTGCCATGGCTACCCCAGCCAGAAAATACGTTAGTGTCATTGCTTATAAAGTTATAAGAGCCCAGAAGTCTGGGAGAAGTGCGTAGACTATCAAATGCAGAACTTAGCAAAAAGCCTTCATAGCCGGCATCAATTACTGCTATTGTAATCCCGGTGCCAGTATAACCCTCTTGATGCAGCAGGTGACCGTTTAGCATTTCAATCTGGCCACGAGAAAAGCCATAATCAAGGGTATCATTAGCTTGAACTCCACACAAGAAACTTTTATGTTTCTGTGGAAACTCAATACGTTCTACAAAGGGTAAGGAAGCAATTAATTGGGGTTGCGAGTGTCGAACATAGACATAATTCAACCATTTTGAATGGGCTAAAACGGTAGCGCCCACTTCCTTTAAACCCTGTTTATATTCTTCCGCAATGGGCAAGTCACTCGTTCTTAAAGGAATGTTCTGCAATGATCGGCGATGAAGCGCAGCATTGGATAAAAATCTTTCAGGAAACTCGAGTAATTCTTGGCTAGAGCCTTTATCTTTCAGATAAACTCTAAAATCAGTTTGATTTTGAGCCTGGATGCTTAGAAAAAAGAGAAGGCCTGAAATTAAATATATGTACTTGTTCATTTTATGAGGATTATTCTTTTTCGGGATAAGGTATTGTACCCGAGTTATCTATGTGATGATTTTTATAGAGTTACACAGCTTATGGTGCCGCGAAAACAGGGTTTTAATTCATTTTTTTAAGAGCTTCTAATCTTTCTTGGTGATCTTTGCTTCCACTTAAGGCAAAAGCCTTGGTTATGGCCTTTAAGGCATTGGCATAATCGCCTTGACTTTCATAATAATCAGCCAGAGAGTCGAAGGTATTGGCACTGTTTGGATAGTACTCAACCGCAAGCTCAAAAAACATCTTGGCTTTTTCTACTTGTCCCATTTCCAGATTCATATACCCGCTCATGTTCATCAGGTCTTCTGGATAAGGGGGGACAACATAACCAAAGTGTTTTTCGAGCTTTTGAGCGCGGTATTTCACAATATCATGCAGCTCGTCTTTCGGTGTTTCGGGCGAATTAAACTTATCTGTGTGCTCCATTTGATACCATTGAAAAAGAGCGAGCATTCCGTCTCGCATGGAAGGTAGAGGCACAGAACCGTGTATTTCATTTGGATAGAAATTCCAATAAGATTTAAGCCCTTGGCCTTTGTCCTTCAGCAAATTTGAAAACAGCACTTGGGAGCGTGGGAATAAGGTAAAGCTAGAACTATCCTGCATCAAGTTCTCGATGCTTATAGTTGGATCTTGCATATGCAATTGTCCACTCATCGACATAAAAATTTCCTTGCCTTGATGTTCAGCTTTTGGAAACAATTTCTCTGCCTGCTTTAATAGTTGTTGATCGTCCCAATCCAAGCTTGGGTCAATGGCTAAATAGTTCGCAAATCGCTGCGGGTTATTGATAAACTCATTGCAAACAAAGAGACCGCCGTAGGAGTGGCCCACAATAGTTCTGTAAGAGCTTGCTCGATATTTATTCTCTACATAAGGGATTAGTTCTTGATGCAGAAACTGGGCGAAGGTGGCCGCTTCCCCGTTCTCTTCCTGAAAAGGCATACCATACTTAGTGGTGATCTTGGTAGGTGTAAGATTTTTAGTACGATCGTGATCGTTAGAAATTCCGATGAGAATCATCTCGGGCATGAAAGCACCCCAGTAATTCTCATAAACTGCGCTAAGTGCCGGCAGTAGGATTTCGCCATCTAAAAGATAAACCACCGGGTATTTTTGTGGGCCTTCAGGCTGGTAATTACTGGGTAGCTGCACGTAAATGCTACGTGATTCGCTAAGGGTTTTAGAATAAAGACTATCCTTTAAGCCTAACTGTTTTAGATAAGTATTCTCTTTTTGGGCTATTGCACAAAGATGAAAGAGGCTACTTAATAAAATAAGAGTTATGCCTCGAAATGGGATTGTTTTATTCATCATCTTAATTGTTTTGGCAGCAATTTTTTGCTTGCGTTCTCTGCGATTTCTAAAATTCTTTTTTGCCTTGTTTCTTTTCTTTTAGCAGAAATTACCCAGTACAAGAGCATCTTTTTAGATGAGTTTGATAGTGTTTTATAGTGGTCCTCCGCTTCTGGCGATTTTGCAAATTCTACTTTTAAATCCTCATGCATTTCCAGTGCCTCAACTCCATCTAAAATAGTCCAAGAACCGTTATTCTTTGCGATTTCGATGCTTTTGAAGCCAGGTTCTCGCATAAGTCCTTGTTCGATTAAGCGGCTTACTTTTTCTTTGTTAACCTTAGACCAGTTACTCTTTGCTTTGCGTTTAGTGAAGTATTGCTTGTACCTAGTATTGTCTATTGTCCTTTTTGTACTATCGATCCAACCGAAACACAAGGCTTCATCAACAGACTCGCTCCAAGTCAGGTTTGGCTTCTGAGAATTCTTTTTATGGAATATCAGCCAGACCGCCTGCTTATTTTCATGATTTGAATTGAGCCAACTGCGCCACTCCATGCAGTCTTTAGGACAATATTCTTCCAAGTCATTCATATGGTAAGGTAGGTATTCTGTAAATTTTCAATTATTATCTCAATAAATATCGCAATCGCTTTCAAGATTATAGATGGTAATTGCCCTTTATCATTTATCCATTACATTTTTAAAAATTGTCAAATCTAGTAGCCTTTCAATCGATCTATAAGTTGAGATAAGGCCACTCTCGCTTCCCTCATTACAGGCAGAAATGGCCAAATATGCGGCATTTTCTCACCCAAAATGACATCTATATAAATACCTTCCGCTTTTAGCATTTTAACCACTAAAAGCTGGTCTGGGTAAGTAATATCGTTTTCTGCTAGAAACAGTACTGTCTTCGGAAAGCCTTTAAAGCTGCCGTAAATGGGCGAAATAATGGAATCTTTTAAATCTATATTACCCGCACACATTTTTTTGGCACTTAACACTCCTGTTTTTGATAACATTGGGTCACGCAGATCTACTTCTTCAATTTCAGGATTAGACATGCTGGCGTCCATTACCGGAGATACTAGAATTAGTTTATTTGGCAGTGCTAGGTTCTTTTGAATCAATCTTTGCGTTAAAGTAGTAAGCAATGTTCCTCCCACAGAGTCGCCCAATAAAGTAACCTCTGGAGCCGAGTATTCTTCCAGCGCTCGTTCATAGACCAGGTCAATATTCCTTACAATTTCTTCAATTTGGTGTTCAGGCGCTTTAGGATAATCGCAGAGCCAAAGGGTTTGCCCAGTTTTAGCCACTATTTTTTTGATGCTATCCCAGTGCAAAGCGGTGGGGCCAGAAACAAAAGCGCCTCCGTGCACAAACAGAATTAAGCCATTTGAGGTATCATCTCCTTTTATCTCGGTAATGGTGCTTTCTAATATCTTAAAGCTAGAAAGGCGGCTTGGAGCATAGGAAGCTTGAGGGGCGGAATGCACATCACCTTTTCTGAGGCTCTTAAAATCAATGGGGTCTTGACTAAAGTCCTTTTTAACACCTTTTAGTTTCAGTACTAAAAGCAGCAAATAAGAGCTTAGGCTTGGCTTTTTCATATTATGTGATTAGTTAAGCAGGGCTTAAGTGGCTTGCCAATCAAACCTAACAATTGACAGCGTTATTCTTTTTATCTGAAAAGGAAATCTCATCTTGATTTTGCTTAAATTCAAGTTTGTCGTTCTTTTTTTAGTTGTTTTCAGTCTAGCTAGCCTTGGTCTCTAAAATCAAGTTTTCTATAAAGCGATTGTCTTCGGCTGATTGCACGTGCTTAGAGTTTTTAAGAAGAATACTTTCCTTTAGGGATGGAAATATTTCGGCTGCTCTCTTCAGCATTTTTTCTCCAGGAAACATAGCATCGTCTTTCGCTGCAATAAGGGTAATCGGTGTCTTTATGAGCTTAGCCTTTTCTGATGATATGATGGGCACAGGAGTAAAATCCATATTAAAATGCAAGAATACTTTTGAGAGGTAATTAATGGCAAATTCGTCCCTATCAGTAAAAACCTCTTTCAAAAATTTCTGAACAAACTTGGGATTAGCCGTCCACATATATCTCCTCATGGGAATGAAGATTTTAAATAAAGCTTTTAATGGATTTCCATTTACAATGTAAGCGGGCGCAGATAGAAATACTTCCTTGATTTTGCTTTCATTGTATTGCAAGGTTTTCAGAATAATAAGGCCTCCGAAGGAGAAGCCAGCCAAAGTTACATTGCTAATGTTGAGTGCGTCAATTACCTCATTCATCCACTTTCCATAAGCGTTATCCTTCATGCTTGGTCTGGTCTCTGAACTTTTATTAGGCTGTGCAATAACATCAAGGGCGTAAACTCTAAAACGGCTACTCAAGTGAGGATATGTTTCTAAGGCAATGGGTGCGCAACCATTAGAGCCATGAATGATAATCATGGGGGGCTTAGATGGATCTCCAGTTGCTATGATATTCGTTTTTCCGAAGCTGGTTTCAACTTGTAGGTATTCAGAGTCAATATCGAGCTCGGCCAGTTTTTTGTCATAAAGGCTTAAGATTTCTCTTTTACCTTGGGGTGATTTGAATAATGATTGCATGATAATAAGTATGAAGTATGGGATAAGTCAATGTTATACGGAAGCATGTTTAGGCCTAGCATGCAAGAGGAAAATGAGGAAGCGAGAATTTTGCTGTCCTGCTTCAATAATCCCCAATTCTTTGCTATTTCTAGCGATGCGTGTTGGCATTGGCAATGCGCTTAGTGTATTAATTGCTTTCACGTTTGAGTATTTTAATAATCACGGCAACAAAGGTGCGGGTCTCAGTTGGCGCTAAGGTTCGTAATCTCACTTGTGTGTTCGGATTTTCATTTGCGAACAAAAAAATATTGGGGCCTGGAACAATACAGTTAAAGCGGCATTTAACTTTTCATAAGCTAATGTGAGTTCAACAATAAATTAGAGCCTCAGATTTTCAATGGAAATAAAAGACTAGTCTGGATCGTGCAGTTTTAGCGAGCTATAGCAAATGAGCTAGATGATGGATTTTCATTTTTATTGGAAAATCCGTTTGGGGCCCTTCTAAAAAGCAGCTTTCCACGCTTGAACAGCTCACAACAGCCTGCTATCACTTCACTGCTTCGGCTTGAAACCCACTATTTAAAAGAGGTCTGAGGCCTAATTTTACGTCGAACTCACGTTAAGCAATGATTAATCACAATTTGAAGGTAATAGAAAATTTGACCTATCAACCCAAACAGCATGAGCCTTGGTAGCTATTATTAATAACCAAAGCAATTATCCCCAAGCTCTAAATTAAGAATGCATTTTATTAAGTTTGAGCAGTCAATTTCCGGGAAATGAAATTTCCTTGCTCTTGCCTTTATATGATCGCTCGCAGTGGAATTTCTTTCTTTAGAATAATGCTGATATATGAGGGCCAAGACCTAATGGTCCCATTGACAAGAAGGTAGACTTCTTAAAAAGGTAAGGAGGGAGCAGGCAGGCTGCTTATATGGTTAGTCACCTTGAGGCAGGGGGTAATAGCAGGCTCATTAAGAATATTAAGGACTTAGCATTTTTTTAAAAACTGAGAGCAATATATAAATCAAGAATATGAAAAACCAATTACTAGTATTACTTGCAGTATTAATACTAAGTGCCTGTACTAACAACACTAAATCTAGTATAAGCCAACAACCAACTCTGGCAGATTATTCGCTTGGTGAAAAATGGGTATGGAAATACAAAGGTGTTACAACCGAAGGAGAAGTACGCTCAGATGGAACAGATACAAAAGAAATAGTTAGTTCTTACGGAGTTTTAGGCATGACAATCGGTAAGGACACTATTCCCGTGACCGAAATTGTTAAACCAGAAGAAAGCGAGACACCAAAGTATGATTGGCCTCTTGAGGTGGGTAAAAAGTGGAAGTATGAAAACAATTGGACAAGCCAGGACGGTACAACAGGAAAGCAAAGTCAAGATGCCGAAATACTATCATATCAGGAAGAAACGGTAGAAGCTGGAACATTTATGGCCTACACAATTAAATACACTGGTAAAACAACCAATTCCAGGGGATACAGTGCAAATGAAACAGAAATATGGTTATATGCTCCTGCTGTAAAATCTTTCATAAAACTTACTCAAGATCAAGGTGATTTTCACTATGTAGAGGAATTGATCGAATACTCAAAATCAAAATAAAAAGCAAATACTAACAACAGTAACCGTTGCACAAGCCAATTAAAATCTGAATAACTAATCCCACAAGGCCTTTTTGAGGACTTTTTGGTTTCTTTGGACCATTAGATTTACTTTAAATTTTGAGTGCTTAAATGGAACTTCAGGAGTGCCAAATGAGTATTTATTTCAGAAAACTAAGATCGTAGGATTTTTGCTCCTCTTTTTGCCCGTTTTTAAATGAATTTCAAAGAGTTCTTAAGGTGGAAAGCAATGGCTGATAGCGACATTAGCTTATTAGCTTGATTTAGTCCTAGCGTGTTGATTTTCCGTAGCTGCATGAATTGAGTTAATATTCCAAAGACTGGCTTTACTGTCTTTTGCCCTTTGGCTTTCAAATACTTGCCTTGTTTGCTTTCAAGCCGTTCCACAGTGTGATCGCATTTTTCGTATTAGCTATGCGCAGTGCTCCGCAGGACATTGCGTATAAGTTCTGTTGCAAGTAGTTATTCATTTATTTGCCTTTCATTTTGGTTACGAACCTTGGTTTCTCTTTTAGAGGAGTTATTGGGTTTCGCTTTGCTTCAGCTGACGCAAAACGAAACAACCGAACGAAGTGAGCTCTGCCAATCATTTAAAAGAAAAAATTAGCTTGGCTAAAAAGGTTAAGGCTCCAATTTCTCAACACAAAAAAATTTGTCTTAGCCTAGTTCGGTGGGCGAGTTACGAACGCTTATCCTCTTCCAGAGGAGTTCGTGAGCTCGTCGCTATGCTCCTCGGTTACAAACGTTTGTTTATTTTTTGTTTGAGTTTGTGAGCTCGTCGCTATGCTCCTCGGTTCCTCACGTCGCTAAGTTACAAACGGTTTGCTTATTTTTATTTGAGTTTGTGGGCTCATCGCTGTGCTCTTCGGTTACGAACGCTTGGCCTCTTTCAGAGGAGTTCGTGAGCTCGTCACGTAGTTCCTCGGTTCACCAACTTTCTAGGGCTAAGTCTTTTATTTTTGTGTTTCACAATTGAGGCCGATCAACCTTCTAATGATGATTTCGATAGATTGATAACAGGACTTCTTATGCTTTTTCCGGGGTCGCTGTCATCAAATCTTCTTGGTTTTAAAACCTAAGACTCTTCTCTCAGGATGACAGAGTTATTTATTGATTCCGTTTCTTAATTCTCTTTCTCGATATAGTAAAGCATCCCAAGATTTCTTTAATTCCTTTTTGACTTATGAACGTTGGTTCCTCTTTTAGAGGAGTTCGTGGGTTTCGCTTCGCTTCAGCCGACTCAAAAAGAAAGAAAAAAGTCAAGGCTCCAATTCCTCTCTTCAAAAACCATCATAAAAGGCAAGCTCGGTGGGCGAGTTACGAACGCTTATCCTCTTCCAGAGGAGTTCGTGAGCTCGTCACTCTGCTCCTCGGTTACGAACGATAGCCTTCTTTTAGAGGAGTTCGTGAGCTCGTCACTCTGCTCCTCGGTTCCTCACGTCGCAACCCAAACGCTAGGCCTTTCATTTTGCTTTTTGGCGTGCGTCATTGAGGCCGGATAACCTACTAATGACAATTACGGTAAAATGAAAAAGTTAGCTTCGTATGCTTTTTCCGGGGTTGCTGTCATCAAATCTTCTTGGTTTTAAAGCCAAAAACTCTTCTCTCAGGGTGACTGAGCGGTAGAGTGGAAAACGAGGGGTTTAAATTAGCATCCTTCCAAATCCGTGACGATCCGCCTTATCCGTGTTTAAAAAAATGGTGGTTTCTGAGAAGAAACGGCCCAGTATCTCCACCGTCATTCTGAACTCGTTTCAGAATCTCGTCTTTCATAAAATGCAGACACTAGCTTCAGCGCTTAATTCTGATACAATAAAGGACCCTGAAACATTTACCTATGACATATTTTTTAACGCACTGATTTTCAATGGATATTTCACGATAAAGTAATACTTCACAAGATGTTTTAATGTCCATTTTTGGTTACGAACAGCTTGTTTATTTTTTATTGGAGTTCGTGAGCTCGTCGTTTCTCTCCTCGGTTGATCAAAAAAGTAGGAACCGAACGAAGTGAGCTCTGCCAATCAATTAAAAGAAAAAATTAGCTTGGCTAAAAAAGTCAAGGCTTACAAGCAAATAAAACCTGCCTTTTCGTAGACCCTAAGCGCGGCCTAGTGATCTCCTTATTCTTCGGAGCTTCTCGGTCTTACTAAGGTTCTACGTCAATTCAGCTTTCATTTTTTTGAAGGCCGGTCCACCTAGCCATAAAGCATTTCGTTAAACTATTATAAGCGGTTTTCCTGGTTAAAAATAGGTCAAAAAACTCGAACTTGGCCTTGTCTTGATTCGCCAAGAAGCTAAAGCTCGCTTTGTTGCTTGTCAAGAATCAAGACTTGAGGATGTCCTTTTTATTCCCCTTTTTCATCCAGAGCTAAGCCACGATAATCCGTCAAGAAAGGAGCTTTCTGAATAGTTATCCCAGCCTTGCAGACAATCTTAAGCGCTTTGATTTTAAGAATCCTAGTTACACCCGACAATCTCCGCAATGCTGATGATTACTTGCAACTTAGTAAAAGATGTAGTCGGGCTTACCGGTCTCAAAATCATACTCATCATTACCCTTGGTAAATCGGACCCACATAAGCCGGCAAGTCTTCGACATTACAAGTGCAAAAAAAGTGAAGAAGAAATCACAAAGGCTTTGCACAGCAATGGTAGAAAAGACTACTTCTATGCATTAAAAGATGAATTAGATTCTTATGAGTTTGTGCAAAAGAAAATACGTGAATGTAACGACCAAATTGCTGTTAAACTGGAAGAAGTCATCGGGAGAGACCCCGAAAAACAAGAACTCCAAATCGATTAAAAGTCTTACAAAAGAGTCAATAACGTGAGTTCGATTATAAATCATAGCCTCAGATTTTCAATATAAAGAAAAGACAAGTCTAGATCGTGTAGCTGTAGCGGGCTACAGCAAATGAACTAGATGAAGTATTTTCGCTTTTATTGGGAAAACCATTTAATCCCCTTCTAAAAAGCGGCTTTCCGCGCCCATGCTTCTTGCAATAGCCCGCTATTGCTTCACTGCATAGGCTTGAATTCCACTATTTACAAGGGGTCTAAGGCCTGATTTTACGTCGAATTCACCTTTAATGAGAACGTACCGTTTAAACTAAACTATGCATCTTCTTAACAGCCCTGAGTAGGCCGCCCTTTGTTTATTAAAACCCTTAGCTGCAAGTTTTAAAGAATACAATGCGCCAACTAATCTTAAGGAAAACTTTATGGACTGTTAGCAGACCAAAGAAAAGGATAAGTATATCGAATTAAATAAAGTCTAAAATCACAGAGTGTCTGCCATGGACCAGTCTCCTCAATAGCGATACGAAAAACTAAATAGCCTTCGTTTCTTTAAGGAATAAAAGCTTCCACCATGCTCCGAAAATTTCTACAATTAAGTCTCGTTTTTTTGTTTGCTGCTTGCCAAGCTGATATCAATACCACCGATTGGGTTGATGTTGCTAGGCATGAAGAAAGCCTACGGGCGCAGAAAGAACTGCAAGCCCAAGTCGATTCTTTGGAAGATTTGCTGGCTCAATTAAAAGCGGATACGTCTCGCTATGAAATACCACCACCCAACCACGACTCGCTAATGCGAGCAATGGAAGAAAAAATGGATTTGGAGGTGAAAGCGCCTGCCTTGTTTACCAATGCCACTGTATCGGAGGTGCAAAGTCGCCAATTTAAAAATTTGGCCACCACTACCGGAGGAAAACTCACGGTTCTCTCAAAAAGCGATGAAATACAAGAAGTGATTGGCGACCTAATTCGAAAGTATGGAGATGATGGCTTAGACCTGATGATCATTATGGACAAGACAGGCAGCATGAGCGATGACTTGATTCAGGTAAAAGAGGGTTTAAAGGATATCCTTCGCGGCATGTCTCTTTACCCTAACAGTCGCCTGGCCATGGCCACCTATGGCGATAAGCATGTTGATAAAGAAGACTGGTACAGCTTTGAAAGCTTTGAAGAAGAGCATGCCCGCATGGGTGCGCATATTGAAAGTATCAGCGTAACTGGAGGTGGGGATTATAAAGAATCGGTTTACGATGGCGTTTACCGGGCTTTAGAGGAAGGCTTTTTCCGGTCCCGCTCACGGAGAATGGTCATTTTGATTGGAGATGCTCCTGGTCATGAAGGCAAAAAAAGTGAATACAGCTTGCGCGATATCCTTAGGATTAGTCGTCGCGACCGTATCAAAATGATTTTCTATCCCATTATCATTCATCCCGGCAAGCGCAGCTTAACCGGTGGTAGCTCCAGGAAATCGGACCAAGGCGCCATGATTGAGAGTATTTATCCCAATCCTAGTACTGGAGTGGCAAACCTTCGGTTTTATGAGGCTCAACCGCTGGAGGTCACTATTTACAATCAGAACGGAACGGTGGTTCGCAATTATAGTTTTGCCCAAAAAGAATTGCGAATCGATTTGAGCGATAAAGAAGCAGGGCTTTATTTAATCCGAGCCGTTTACAAGGGGAAAATATTCGACCAAAGAAAGTTGCTCCTAAAGTTCTAAACTGTCGCCTGCGCTTGATTGTAGAAATTTTTGATGGCAGTTAATTTTGGAATTAAGAAGTTTGTAAAAAAGGCAGTAGGGGACCGGGCATCAAGCTTGGCCGGCTGAACCTTTACCAATGAGGCTTAAGCATCGTAGCTGTTTTTTGGGGACTGCGGATAGGAAAGTTCTTAGAAGCTGTCACAAAGCCTAATCAAAGCCGTAGTATTAGCAAAAATTAAATTAATGACACCTAAAGTAGAAATAGAGGAAGTTTTTAAAAAATATTTAAAAGCAATTTTTTCAAAGGACTTTGAATCGATGTATTCAGTGTTATACGAAGATGACCTTCAGAAATTCAGAAATACTATGATTGCATTTGCGCAGAGGATGGACGAGTTTGGAGAAAGTCAAGACTTCATAGAAAAATTGGGCTTGAAATCGATTATCGACTTAGAGCGACTTTCACTTTTTGATTTCATGGCGTCCATTTTTAAACTAATTTCTCGAGATGTAGGCGATGAAAATCTGAATAAAATTTTAACGCAAACATCCATCACCAAGATAGAAGAAACTGAATCTTACACTCTTGTTAGTTACCAGTATCCAGTAAACATATTTGATGAATGGGAGCTTCATAGTGGAGTAGTGCAGATGATAAAATCTCAGAACCAATGGAAGTTATTTTTTAAATCTGGCCTTGAAGCAGGGCTAAGCCGGTTTCAAGAGGATATTGATCAATACTATGACAGAAAAAAAAGAGATAACCTAAGCAATTTCCAATCTGAGCAAGACTTGTCGAAGTTTTCAATTATTGGATACAAAGATTTTTCATCAGGTAGAGTGGTTTTTGAGCCTCGCTTCAGAAATGCAGGTGAATTTTCAGATGGACTTGCTTTTGTTCAAATTCTGAAGAAGTATGGCTATATTAATGTAAATGGAGACTTAGTAATTAAACCTCAGTTTCTTGACGCAAAAGATTTCTCTCAAAAATTAGCTGGGGTAAAAAAACAGCTTTCTGATGGAAAAGCCCTCTGGGGATTTATTGACAGGAAAGGAAAAGTGAAAATTCCATTTCAATATGACGAAACAAGTAATTTTAGTCAGGGATTGTGTGCTGTGGAAAAAGATGGAAAATGGGGCTT
>CBFHVV010000073.1:0-15203 GCA_965658965.1 Croceimicrobium sp. | reverse complement strand
ATTTTAGTTACCATAAGTATTATTGGTTTCGGCGCTAATTACCTCATATCCGATCGTCTGCAAACTTGGTTTAATCGCCAAATTCGTAAAGCACCGCTAATAAACCTCATTTATACTGCCGTAAAAGATGTGCTTAATGCCCTAGTAGGCGATAAACGCAGCTTCAACAAACCGGTATTAGTACAATTAAGCTCAGATTCTGCGGTACGCCGAGTGGGTTTTATTACGGACGAAGAATTTGCTAAACTTGCAGGCTTGGGTCAAGAGTATCTTACCGTTTATTGTCCGCACTCCTATAATATTTCTGGCAATATATTTTTAGTCCCAAAAAGCCAGGTAACCGAGCTCGATCTTCCGTCCTCCGATGTTATGAAATACATTGTTTCGGCGGGGGTTACTCAGATAAATAAAGACCTATGAAAAAAATTTTACTCCTTCTTTTAATTTTCTCAAGCGCAATAAGCCTTGCGGCAGATGGCGATACTACTCGTGTTTTAGCGCATCAAAATACTGATCTTACTTGGTATAAATCTTACAAAGATTGGGCGGTATTTCCCGCTAGTAGTGGCAATTGGCACGAAATTACGATGCGTTATACTATGGGCTGTGCTTCTGGTGGTTGCAGCGACTGGGATTATAGTACTCTCGTAAATTTATTGGTCCCAACGGGTGCCTTGGATAGTAATGTGGCGAGCGTAGATACGATAAGCACCAACCCCCTTAGCATTGACACTACCTGGAACGTATTTCCAGTAAAAGAAAAAATAGAGCTTGCCAAAGTTATAACACCTTATGGTGGAGCATTGGCTAATAACTGGACACGCACATTTTATTTTGATGTAAGTGATTATTATCCACTATTACACGACTCTGTAGAAGTTGAAGTATTTTATCAAGGCTGGAGCAGCGGCTTTAGTGCTACTTTGGAATTTATTATGCTTGAAGGTAAGCCGGTTCGCAATGTTTATCAAGTTGAAAACTTGTACCGTGGCAAGTTTAATTATTTCAGTCCTAGTCAGTTTGAAACTGATCATATGCCTGCACGGAGCTTAAATTTAGATTCGAATGCTAGCCAGTTCAATTTAAAAATGGCACCTTCTGGTCATGGTTTTATTAATGCCTTAAACTGTGCCGAATTTTGTAACAAAGACTACCTTGTTTATGTAGATGGCCAGCTGGTAACTCAGCAAGCTATGTGGCGCGACGATTGCGGATTAAACGGTCTTTGGCCTCAAGCCGGCACTTGGTTATACGACCGTGCCAATTGGTGCCCGGGCGATCGCGTAAACATCTACGATCACGACCTCAGCGCCTATATGAGCAATGCCACTTCCATTGATATAGATATCGAAGCCTATAATTATACGGTTCCCAATGGCGAAACTCCTGCCAACTATAATATGTCGGCGCAATTATTTCATCTGGGCGATTTCAATCAAAACCTCGACTTAGTTTTAGATGATATTATCTACCCAAGTACCAACAACGAATATGCACGCTTCAACCCCATCTGCAATAGCGCTAAAATTCGCCTTAAAAACAAAGGGGCTACCACCATTACTAGTGCCGAAATCGCTTACGGCCTAAAAGGGAATCAAAACTGGCAAAGCCATGCTTGGACGGGGAACTTGGAACCACTACAAAGCATAGAGCTTGAATTGCCCATGTCACAATTAAGCGATTGGCAATCCAGCAATACTCCTTTAACTTTTATAGCCCAAATTGAGCGAGTGAATGGTCAGGCTGGTGATGAAATAAATTTCAACAATCGGAGAAGCGCGCGAGTAGCCCTTACGGAAGAATTCCCTAGCAATATTCGCTTTGAACTTCGCACCAACAATGCCGCTGCACAAACCTTTTGGCAATTAGAAGATGCTAGTGGTAATGTTCTAGCCTCAGGCGACAATCTTACAAACTCAACCACTTACCGTGATACCTTTAATCTCAGCCCTGGCTGCTACATGTTGCTTATTGGCGACCGTAATAAAGATGGACTTTCCTTTTTTGGCAACAACGATGGTTCGGGTAGAATCGTGCTTCGCAATATTGGCGGCGACTTTTTCAACAAGACCCTTAACCCGAATTTTGGCACGGAAATTCGCCAGTATTTTACCGTGGGTTATGGCATTGGTATAGATGAGCAATTGGCCGCCCAAGAATTAAATTGGGAAGTGTATCCCAATCCCAGCAAAGGGGAGTTCACCCTCTTTTTACCACAGGAAGAGAAAGAAGAAATTAGGATTAGCCTCTACACACTAGACGGAAAAGCAGTTTATCAATCCTTAGAGAAATTAGGCAAGGGAAGAGAAATCAGTCTACAGCTACAAAACTTAATGCCTGGCGTTTACCTCATTAAAGCAGAAGGTGCTAAAGGGCTTTACCAAGAGCGCATTGTGATAAAAAAGTAATTAAGTATAAAATACAAAGGCCCCGTAAATCAATTTACGGGGCCTTTCTTTAAAAAAGAAGTCACTTATTCTATAATTATTTTTTGAGTAGAGATGTTGCCATCCTTAAAGGTAGCTTTTAAAATCACCATCCCTCTGGCTAGATTTTTTAGGTCTAAATCTAGGCTTCTCGAGTTATGAGCATTTTTTACAGAGAGAATTCTTCCATTTAGATCAATAAGCTCAAGCTTCGCCATATTCTTGATACTTTCTACATTGAGATAAGCGCTTGCAGGGTTGGGGAAAACTTTTAAACCTGCAAAATCTGCTAAGTCCGAATTGCTTAGAGAATTGCAATCTGTGATACATAAATTATCAACAGAAAAGTCTGCGACCCTTGGCCTGCCCCCAGTTGGACTATTCACATGCTGAACATAAGACAATCCCCCTACCGTAAGAGGGATTACAAAAGGCACACTGGCACTTAAAGTCGTATCACTTAAGTTTATAATCGTTAAACGACCAAAGTCTCCGCCTAATCTTTCTAAGCGTATTCGGTAGCTTGCGCCTGCTGTTACCACGCTACTGATATGCATTGACCTTTGCAGCCCTATTCTTGTTGTTCCATCTTTAATAAAAACCGAAAACCTACGTTGGCTAACACCTGCAGAACCGCTACCGTCGTCTGTATAAATCACTAAAATCTCGTCTTGATTACTGTTAGTGTAATTATTATTCGCATCTCTCACCCCATTGGCGTGTAAAGTACCCGCTGTTAAAGCTAAAGGAACCATACCAAAGGAGTTGCTATTGCCATTACCTTGAAAAATAGGTGTAAAGTCAATTTCTGCCACAAATGAATCGCAAAGAGTACGATTTAAAGGACGATAAACCTGCGCGCCCCAATTCTCCAAAGGACTTTTAATTCTAGCCATACCAGAATCAACTTTCGCAATTTGTGTGTAAAAGGGAAAACCAGTATTACCACTACCTGGAGTGGTGATCGTTGTCCACAGTGCAGCATTTGAATAGTCATCACTTATCTGCCCTCCGCAATTTTGCGCCTGCAGACCAATTGAACAAAATGTTGCCATGGCAACATACATTATTTTTTTATGAAGCATTTCACTCGATATTTTGGTTTCTTCAAATAACGGATAATTTTTGTTCATACCAATAAACCACGATGCACTGTCCCTGCATAATTTTGGCTAGTATACCTTGAGCACTTTTAATAATAATTAAAAAAGCCAGCTCAGCACCTTTACCAATTTTGGGCTTTCAAATTGTAATGGAACTGGGACTTATACGATAAACTTGGAAGAACCCTTTGAAAATTCTAAGGCTATTATTTTTCCCAATCCAGCAGCAGAAAGCTTCCAATTAGATTTAGGAATAAATTATAATAGCGAAGAATTTCTGTTTATCAATATCCATGATTTAAATGGAAGAAATGTTTATTCTAGGCGCATCACAGCAAATCAACAGAGATAAAAAAATACATACCTTAGCCATAGGTGCTTATATTATTAGAATTAATAATCAGGTGTTTAAACTGATCAAAAACATGAGGCTAGTTTCGTTGATAATTTTATTTTGATTTCCAGTCTAGGGGTTTTTGCCCAAGGCTGGTTAAAAGTTCTGCCAGACATACCTAATACACCCAATCTTATTGACCGAATTAGCTTTCATGGTTTTAGGCTTAATGAGGACTCCATTTATTCAATGGTGAATTATAAATATAGTGCAGCCAATTCAGTTGAAGAATATGTGGTGCTCCACGCTAGCGATGGCCAACGGCTAGATTACTTTCAAGTTCCAACCATCGAAAATAAAGACCGCAATATTGGTGCTCAATTTCTTTTTACGTCAGGTAACAGTGCAATTCATACATTTTATACTTTTCCAGAGCAAAATGAAATTATTGAATATATAAACCTAAATGACAGAAAGGTTGAATGGTCTAAAAAGAACCTAAGACTGATAGATTGCGTCAGCAATTTAGAAGATACATATTCTGACATCTTATGTCGTGCTGATAGTGGCGACTATGTTTTTCTTGACAAGCAGAACGGTTCGGTTCTTAAATTATTCAGCGCTGACTCCTTAAGTGCATTAATAGGTTCATTTGGCCAAAGAGATTCGGTTTTTGAAATTACTAGAATCGCAGGAGATGATTCAATACAGTACTTTCAAGGATTTATTTCAAAGAATAACGGGGATATCAATATAATACATGTTAAGTATGAGAAGTCTTGTGATTGTATTACTGCTGAGACTGAGTTCAACAGATGGATTGACTGGGATATCCAAAAGGGTTTTAAAATGCCCCTTTACACGATATATAATGTAAATCATCAACAAGGGGATTCAACAATTAGTGCTTCTATACGGATGTTTAATTTCGATGGTGACACTAGCATTAGCGAAAACATTCAAGGGCCCGCTACCAGAGGCATTGATAGTGCGTGGACCAAACCAAGAATAAGATTGATTCGTGGGATTGATAAATCATACGTCATAGAATCACCAATAATCAGAAATGGCTTACTTAATGGTCGCCCTGAGCTGCAAGGCGGTTTTAGGTTCCTCTTCTACAATTCTAATGGAAACTTAATCAACGAAGCTGAAGCATTTTTCTTAAGGGGCTTCAACACTAAGTCGCAGTTAACTCAAGCACTGGCACAGTCTTCATATGTTCTTAGATCTGACTCTTCAGCTACGATAGCTTTTCGTTCCACTAGAGAACTCTTCGCCACGATTGGGTACGTAAACTTCAATAAAAATGGTATCAGTCCATTGAATATCAACAAATCTACCATTAGTCAAAAGGCTATTCAGGTGTATCCTAATCCCTTTAAAGACAATATCTTCATTAATAACATATCAAGAAATAGCTTGATTAATTTATCGATATACAACTCTAAAGGTCAATTAGTTAAGTCCATAAACGAACTCAAATCGAGTTAGATAAATCTTACTGATTTGCCATTAGGTATTTATCAGCTAAGAGTTTTAACTAATAACAATAGTTCTACAATAAATTTAATCAAAATTTAGAGTGCACTAAATTAAAGCCGCAATAAACGTGGCTTTTTTACTGCTTAATTATAATATTCTATTTAAACTTTTAGTCCTCGCGAGATTAAGTAGAGGTCAGATCGCTTGACTCATAACCAAGAGAGGGGGGGCTATTTAACCATAGTCGCAATTACTTCTATCCCCGCAGTTGTTAAAAACACCCTTCGTGTTCCAATCGTATTATAAGACTTACGTTGAACCAAAGTATAATTTCTAAGAAAGTAAAAGTAATTTAAACTAGTTGTTTCCCAAAGCTCAAGCTCAGGATAGTCTTCAGCCCATAACGATTCATCAAATTTAAATTCAACCGAAACGACATAATTCCCATCTATTGGCATCTTCCATGAATAACTTGATATATCTAAAGTATATTCCTTAGAACCCTTTGGTACAGTATCAAATGTTGAAATGCCAAATACTGGAGTAGGTTTAGAAGAAAGAGTGTCTTTTGTGTCAAATATTAACACCCTGATACAAAGGTCTTCCTTTAATGATTTGTTGAAATAAAGTTTAGTTCCCTCGATAATTAACTCTGTATTACGCTCTAAGCCTATACCATGAATTGAGCCATTATCGATAGAAATAGCTGTTAGCCTCCAATTTTTATTTCTCTCATTAAAGATAATTTTAGATTTATTTCGAGCTACTATTTCGAGTTCAGGGAAAATATAGTCTACCGGCTTAAGTAGTATTGTATCGCTATAAATGAATTCCTTTGACACATACTCAGGGTGAATCGCAAAAGCACTAATTGTATTGAAACTCTCAATATTGACCTGCCCAAATTTATTTGAATAATAGACCTCACCATTATGAGAAACTCTAACGTCCAATACAGGATCTAGACTGATAGAATCTAAAAGGACGGTATTTTGACCTTTACATAAAATGCCTAAAAAAATCATTACTACAAACAGAGCATGTTTCATAAACCTATGGATCTTGCGCTTGGCTCTGGAAAAAGAAAGCATTTCTACCCAGCCTCAAAAACTAATTTTCCTGGGATCTTTTTATTACCGAGGCCTTTCTTCCTTACCCAAACTATTAAGCAAGGAGTTTACAAAGCTTAAGACTAGACTAAATAGTAAGGCCCACCAGAAACCATTAACAGCAAAGCCAGATATTAAATTATCGACCATTAAAATAACCACCGCGTTAATCACAAAAAGGAATAAACCCAATGTAAAAATGGTGGCAGGAATGGTAAAAAAGATGAGCAAAGGTTTAATGGTAATATTGAGCAGCGCCAGAACGATGGCTACCAAAATAGCGGTACCAAAACCACTCAAATACACCGCATCACCCAAAATCCAAGCGGTAATAAAAACACTTAAAGTATTTACAACTAACTTAACTACTAGATTATTCATGGATTATTAACTTGCGTCTCCAAATTTAAGAATTACATGAGAATAAAATCGCTTACGGCTGGCCTTTTGGCATTCGCCCTCTTTTCTTGTCAAAATACTAATCCCTCAAAAACCGAAGCGGAAAGTCCTATGCTGGTAGAAATGAAAACGGGGCCCGACCCCCACAGTTACGCTCAAGAAAATGCCATAGTAAAAAGCCTCCATTGGGATGCCGAAGTAAATTTCGAGCAAAAACAAATTAGCGCTACCGCCACTTGGGACATTGAAACCAAAGCTGGCGCAGAAGCAATTTACTTCGATATTTTCGACTTAGAGATTGAAAAGGTTTTGGTTGATGGTGCGGAAACAGATTTCAGCCTTAGCAGTTTCGACGAGAATCTTGGGCAAGGATTGCGCATTCCCCTTTCGGAAGATGCGCAGCAAGTAAGTATCACTTATAAAACTGGCGATAATGCCCGCGCCTTACAATGGTTAGACGCCGAGCAAACTGCCGGCAAGCAAAAGCCATTCTTATTCACGCAAAGCCAGGCCATTTTAGCGCGTAGTTGGGTACCCACACAAGATAGCCCAGGGATTCGCTTTACTTACACCGCTAAGGTTAAGGTTCCCCAAGATATGTTAGCCTTAATGAGCGCTTCTAACCCGCAAGAGCGCAATGAGACTGGGCTTTACGAATTCTCAATGCCGCAAGCCATTCCTTCTTATCTCTTAGCTTTAGCAGTAGGTGATGTCTATTTCGAAAGTATTAGCGAGCGCACGGGGGTTTACGCAGAAGCTTCTTTACTGGATACATCGGCCTACGAGTTTGCCGATCTTGAAAAAATGGTAGTTGCCGCAGAGGGGCTTTATGGTCCTTATGCTTGGGGACGCTACGATTTAATTGTATTGCCTCCATCCTTCCCTTTTGGAGGAATGGAAAACCCGCGCTTAACCTTTGCCACGCCTACCATTTTAGCGGGCGATCGCAGTTTGGTTAGCCTTGTAGCCCACGAATTAGCCCATAGCTGGAGTGGTAATTTAGTAACCAATGCCACCTGGGATGATTTCTGGTTTTACCGTGTATTTCGAGCACCGCATTATGGAGGCCGTTTACGGAAAAGAGTATTCCGAAATGTTGGCCAGCTTAACGCGAGATGGCTTAGAAGAAGCTGCTGCCGAAATGCTGAAAGAAATTCCTAATGACACCAAGCTAAAGTTAGATCTAACAGGTCGCAACCCCGACGATGGCGTAACTAGTATTCCTTACGATAAAGGTTATTTCTTTTTACGTTTAATGGAAGAAACGGTAGGTCGAGAGCGCTTCGATGAATTCTTGAAAAACTACTTCCAAACCAATAAATTTTCGGTAATGACCACCGAGGAGTTTATCGACTACCTAAGTGCTAATCTTTTAAGCGAGGAAGAGTTTAAAGCTATTGGGGTGAAAAACTGGATTTACGAAACGGGCTTACCCGAGAATTTACCAACTGTAAGCAGTAATCGTTTTGCGATTGTATCTGAGGCCTTAAACAACTATTTAGGCACTGGCACTTTACCGGCCGCCGCCGTTTCTGAAAATTGGACCACCCACGAATGGTTACACTTTATTAATAGCCTACCCGATAGCATTAGCCCAGAACAATTAGCAGAATTAGATGCTGCCTATGGCTTTACCGCTAGTGGCAATAGCGAAATTTCGGCCGCTTGGTTTCAGCCTACCATTGCTGCGGGATACGAAGCCGTTTACCCAAAAGTAGAAAGCTTTTTAATATCAGTAGGAAGAAGGAAATTCCTTACGCCCACCTATAAAGCCATGCTAGACGCTGGTCAAGCCGAGATGGCCCATAACATTTACGCGAAAGCCAGACCTAATTACCATGCGGTAAGTAGAGAAACTTTAGACGCACTTTTAGAAGTAAAAAAAGAGAATAGTAAGAGCTAGCCAAGAAAGGTCTTCCGCTACTAATCGAACAAAATAGCCACGGGGTAAAACTCGTGGCTATTTTAATTTATAGGGGTATCCTAAAGCCAATAAGGCCATTTATTTGCGCGAAAAAGAAAGACTGTTGAGCAGAATCCATAAGCTTAGCTGTGGTGCGAATACTAGGCATATTAATGTAACCACTTTTAAACTCGCTCTGTAAAAAGAAATAGCGGTAAAAACTAAAATTTAGCGCTAAAACGGCTGAAATCCCAAAACCTGAAGTATGGAATTCGTCATAACGCTCTTTCCCTAAAAGTACCGTATTTGTTTTAGGCACCAAGGCGCCAAGACCCAAGCCTTCTAAAACATTCAACTGAAAGTTTTTATAGTTGAAAACTTCATCGGCCCTTCTCAATTCTAGATTTAAGTAATTAAGACCATCCGTGTGCTCAAATTGCAGAAAATCGCGCGTCATTTGAATCGCTTCCCCTCGGTAAGTTCCCGCAAAGTCTCCGTAAGCCTCGCCAATAAAACCATTTATACGTACAAACTGATTTTGTTGCATTACGTATTTCATATGATCCGCACCAAAAGAAATTTCCCAATTATCGTTGAAATAATAACCTAAGCGGAAATTATACTGAGGAATGGTCATCCGACCAATATTTAAATAGGTCTCGCCTTCAAAGGGAAATTGCTTGTCGCGTGCCTTTACCTCTTGCAAGGTAAAATCGTAATCCTCGCCTTTAAATCGAATATCTGAATTGGTAAAAGCATCCCAATTCCAACCCCAATAAAAATAGAAGTTACCTTTTTTCGATGCTTTGTTTTGAGCCTGACTGAAATTGCTTAAACCAATAGTGAGAAGGACTAAAAGGAAAAAACGGCTATGTTTCATTTTTTAGGACATAAAATACACGCGCTTCACACGCTGTGATATACCAGTTAAAACTTCGTAGGGAATCGTATTCATATCTCTTGCGAAATCATAAATACTTCTTTCGTCGCCAAAAATAAGAACCTCCTCGCCTTCTACAATCGGATCATTAAAAATATTTACCATTACCATATCCATGCATACAGAACCTACCGTTGGATATAGCTTTCCTTTAATCATTACTTTACCAGCCCCGCTGCTAAGCGAACGACTAAAACCATCCGCATAGCCTATGGAGATTACCGCAATTCTAGTAGGTTCTTCGGCCTTAAAACGCCTTCCATAACCTACGGAATCACCTACTTGCACGTTTTTTATCTGCGATACGCGCGCTTTCAATTCGCTAATTGGCATTAAATGTTTGCGCTCTGCTACTGCATTAGAAACGCCATACAAACCTATTCCTAAACGCACCATTTCAAAATAAGCCTCAGGGAATCTTTCAATTCCACTGCTGTTGGCAATATGTCTTAAAAATGGATAATCTAGAGCTTCGGCAAGCTTGTCGCTCATGCCTTTAAACCTATTAATCTGGGAACGAGTAAATTCGGTTTCTGTAGGGTCATCCGCTGCCGCTAGATGCGAAAACACAGAAGACACCCTTAAATTCTCCTGGGTTTTTAAGGCTAGCAGTAAGGCTTCCAAATCCTTTTCTTCAAAGCCTAAGCGATTCATGCCCGTTTCTAATTTTAGATGAATACAAACCTCATCTTCAATGGAATCTTGCTCTATTAAATCGAGTAATTCTGCCAAACGCGCCAAACTGTATATTTCGGGTTCAAGCTTATTCTTAATCATGGTTTTTAAGGCCCTGGTTTCGGTGTTTAAAACCATAATCGGCAATTCAATTCCTGCACTGCGCAGCGCTACCCCTTCATCTGCGTAAGCAACTGCCAAATAATCTACTCCATGAAAGGCTAAAACACGCGCTACCTCTACCGCACCGCTTCCGTAGGCAAAGGCTTTTACCATTACCATTAGCTTAGCGCCGCTGGGTAGCTTGGAGCGGTAATAGTTCAGATTATGAACTACCCGATTTAGATGTACTTCCAAAACCGTTTCGTGGCGGTGCAGTTCCAGCCGCTCCGCGATATCCTCAAATTTAAAAGAGCGAGCTCCTTTTAATAAAACCGCTTTATCTTTAAAACTATGTAAGTGTATCTCGCTTAAAAATGCAGCAGTGCTGGCATAGCTACTTCTCACGCGCGCTGAAGGAAAACTTAAATTTTCTAGTCCCGCTCCTATGAGAATGACATGATCTAAAGCAAAGCGTCCCACAATTTCGCAAATTGCCTGATGACGCTCATTTTCCGCTAAAGCGATCTGCTCTAAATCGCTAATAATTAAAACTTTTCCACGCCCACCAGCATGCGCATCTAAAAAGTGTAGGGCTAAGCGTAAAGACTCTAAATCGCTGTTATAAGCGTCATTAATAATTAGAGAATTCTGCAATCCTGATTTCATGGCCAAGCGCATTTCTACTGGGCTCAAGGCCGCTAGGCCTTGCTGTATTGCAGCTACTTCTAGTCCCAATAAAAGCGCTGTTACTATGCAATGAGCTGCATTTTGCAAACTAGCCTCATCACCAAAAGGGAGCAAAAAGGCATACTGCCTACCTTGCCACAATACAGATATTTCGGCCTGTGTGGGCTCGAGCCGAAGTAGGGTAAATTGAAAATCTCCCACTCCCCGCCAAGACCAGGCATAAAGATGTATAGACTTTTCTTTAGCAAAAGCTTCAATCATTTTAGACAAGCTAGAACCATCGGCTTGATAAATGAGGCTTTCGCTATCTTCAAAAAGCTTAAGCTTCTCTTCAATTTTAGCCTGCAAACTTGGAAAGTTCTCGCCGTGCGCACTTCCAATATTGGTGAAAACCCCCCATTTCGGAGCTAAAATTTTTGCCAAGGCTGCCATTTCGCCGGCTTCGCTAATGCCAGCCTCAAAAATGCCAAGCTCATCGTCTTCTTTCAGGTTCCAAAGAGAAAGCGGCACGCCAATTTGCGAATTGTAACTTTTCGGTGTTTTACAGAGCTTAAACCGCGGTTGTAATAAGGTAGATAGCCATTCTTTCACTATGGTTTTTCCATTACTCCCGGTTATCGCTATTATATCGGCTTGGGATTGCATACGAATCTGCTGCGCTAAATTCTGCAGAGCCAAGAGAGTATTATCTACTTTATAAAAACTTATTTTAGGATAAGACTTGAGGGGTAACTCTTCCACTACAAAAGCTTTTACGCCTTTGGCAATAAGCTCCTCTATATAATTATGCCCATCATGATGCTTACCTGAAATAGCGAAAAACAAAGCTCCCTCTCCTGCCGAATACTGACGACTATCGTATAAAATGCGCGACACAGATTTGGGCGGAGGACCTAGCAGCTCCGCATTTAAATACGCTGGTAATAAGTCAGTTTTACTTTTCAAATTTCTTTGTATTCGTCTTCATGGCTTCATTAAAAGCCGCGCGGCTTAGCGGTTCGTACTGATCTTTAGCACCTAAAAAAACCTGTTTATCACCACTAACAATACGATGGGAGTGATTCGCCAAATTACCTGTCTTTACACAAACCGCATGCACTTTGGTTACATACTCGGCGGTAGCCATTAAGTTGGGCATCGGCCCGAAAGGCTTCCCTTTAAAGTCCATATCCAGTCCTGCAACTATAACACGCGAACCACGATTGGCTAGTTCGTTGCAAACTTCCACAATGCCATCGTCAAAAAACTGCGCCTCGTCTATGCCAATCACGTCTATACCATCACCATAAATTAAAATATTAGAACTACTCTCTACAGCGGTGGAGCGAAAGGCATTTTTATCGTGGCTAACCACCTCTTCCTCACTGTAGCGCGTATCTATAATAGGCTTAAAAATCTCGACCGTTTGTTGGGCAAATTGAGCCCTTTTGAGCCGGCGAATAAGCTCTTCGGTTTTACCCGAAAACATGCTTCCGCAGATTACTTCAATCCACCCGCTATGTTTTTGATGATTTACTGTATTTTCGAGGAACATTTTTTATGGCTATTAACGCCACAAAACTAAGCATAAAAGAAGCGGTTAAATGAAAGATAGCGTTCGCAAAGAATTAAAGGAACTTTGTTACTATATAATCGAGAATAATAATTCTCTGGCCAGGCCTGAGCAACTTACTCGCGTTCAAATGCTTTATGAGCGACTATTGGTTTTAAACTATTTGGAAGAACTAGAGGAAGAAGGCAAAACTATTCCTGCTACCCTAACGAAGGCTGCTCCTGAAGTTGCCCCAGCCACTCCGACTAAGGCCCAAGAAGAAACGCCGCCAATAAGCGAATCGCCAGACGGCGATAAAGGCGCATCTCGCGAAAGCGAAAAAACACCCGCCGCTAAAGCCACAGAGATAAAAGTAGAGGAAGCGCCTATACTTGAAGCTAGCACTGACCCAGAGGAAACTAAAAGCGCGCCACAGCCAAAAGAAGCTCCGAGTTTGGCCACGGTAAATTCGGAAGCTGGGCCCAGCGCCAGTATAAACGACAAGCTTGCTAAGGGTGCCATTAGCGTGGGCTTAAATGATCGTATAGCCTTTGTAAAGCATTTATTTAACGATAGCCAGTCTGATTTTAACCGGGTACTTTCTCAACTAAATACCTTAGACACCTACCTGGAATCGATGTATTTTATTGAGAATTTAGTGAAGCCTGATTACGATTGGGAGAACAAAAAACCCTACGAGGATCGTTTAATTAACTTGGTGAAAAAACGCTTTGGGGAAGACTGGTAATCAGACTAAAGCCTTTTTTACCTACTTTTGCGGCCCTAATTTAAACTTCAAAGCCCGTAAGCTATGAAAATGAAACTCTCCCACTTTGGTTATAAACTGCCGCAAGAGCTAATAGCCAAGCACCCCACAACTCATCGCGACGAAAGCCGTCTAATGGTTATTAACCGTAAGGAAGGAACTATTGAGCACCGTATGTTTCCAGACATTATGGATTATTTTAGCGAAGGGGATTCTTTAGTATTAAATAACACCAAGGTTTTTCCTGCCAGAATGTATGGCAATAAAGAAAAAACGGGTGCTCGCATCGAAGTATTCTTATTGCGCGAGTTAAACTCAGAAAGTCGTTTATGGGATGTACTGGTTGATCCAGCCCGTAAAATTAGAATTGGAAACAAACTCTATTTTGGCGATGATGATAGTTTAGTAGCTGAAGTAATTGATAATACTACTTCACGTGGCCGTACCTTGCGTTTTCTTTTTGACGGTTCTTACGAGGAGTTCCGTGCGAAATTAAAGGAGCTGGGACAAACGCCTCTACCTAAGTATATTGATCGTGAACCGGAGGCAGATGATGAAGATCGCTACCAAAGTATTTTTGCGAAACATGAAGGAGCAGTTGCAGCCCCGGTGGCCAGTTTACACTTTAGCAAGCAGCTAATGAAGCGCCTAGAAATTAAAGGTGTAAATTTTGCCGAGCTAACGCTACATGTAGGGTTGGGAACTTTCCGTCCGGTAGAAGTAGAAGATTTGAGTAAACACAAAATGGACTCGGAGCAGTATATGGTTTATGATAAAACTGCCGAGGTGGTAAATAAAACTATCGATGCCCGTAAGAAAGTTTGCGCTGTTGGAACAACTTCTATGCGTGCTTTAGAAAGCTCAGTGAGTACGGATGGCCATCTAAAGCCTTTTAATGGTTGGACGAACAAGTTCATCTTCCCTCCTTATGAGTTCCAAATTGCAGATATGATGGTCACTAACTTCCATCCGCCGCAAAGCACATTAATGATGATGACGGCTGCTTTTGCTGGTTATGATTTATTGATTAAGGCGTATAAGGAAGCGGTAAAAGAGAAATACCGCTTTTTAACCTACGGCGATGCTATGATTATTATTTAAAAAGATTCTGATCTTATAGAAAAAAGGCCTTGCTAAAATACTAGTAAGGCCTTTTTTAATGCTTTAAGTTCGGTTCCCTAGCTTTTTGGGCTGAGAAAAACGGCACCGATTACTAAAAAGCCAATTCCACTAACTACCGGCGGACGCATCATCTTTTCGGGCAAATAGCCCAGGTAAATCATATAAGCTCCCAGGATGATTAAGATAAGAGCGGCAACTTTCTTGAACATGGTCTTTTGGTATTGATTAAGCGTGGGAATTTAAGGAAAATTAATAGCCTTGCCGTTTTAATAGGCATAGCAGAGCCGCCGCAAAACTCAAAACCCCAAAAGATGTTACTAACAAAGCAAGAAGCAGAGCTACCGCAGCTTTTAATAATTGGCAACAATTACAAGCAAGGGTTTTAGTCAAAAAGCTAAAGCTGTAATTAATTGCAGAATCCAATCTAAATACTCACTACTAATAGCGCAGCGGTCTAAATACTAGTCTATTGCGTTTCACATTTCCCCAAGATTACTAATGAAATAGATCCTGAATCCAGTTACCCATGACATCTTTTTTAATGTGTTGGTTTTTAAAGCGGTAATTCTCGATGAAGTGAAGTATCCCAAGATTATCTCTTTTTCTTTTTCGCTTGATCGC
>CBFHVV010000072.1:0-15489 GCA_965658965.1 Croceimicrobium sp. | reverse complement strand
GTAAAAACTCCCTGGTGTTCTGTTGAGAAAAATCCAATTATTTCGGCGTCCTCGTTTTGGATAGTATAATTTACTTGTCCTTGATGAGCTTCGTTCGGTGAAGACACTCGTGTTCCTTCTGGCAGATTCTGAATATGAATAATCGCATTTGAAACCTGTCCGATTATTTTAAATGTGAATGGTCTTTTGAAATCGGTTGTTTTGTGATCAATGAATTCTTCTAAGTCCTGAATGGTTTTGATCCCGGCTGGCAATTCCAACTCATCCCAATCTGTTACGTTTCCATAAACTAAGAAGGGTGCTGATGTGTTAAACGTCTTTTCAACGGTCATTGTCCAGTCCGAAGTCACTTTTGATACGTAGCTATTTCCGTTATTAATAAGCAATTCACCCCTTAAATAGCTTACTGGACCAAGTCCATAAAGTCCATTTTTGTCCGCAATGGTGTCAAGCTTAATGCTACTTCCTAATTCGCCTTTCCACATTACATTTTTCATTGCACCGACAATTTTAATGTCAGAATACATTTCTGCTTCTACGGTATTTTTTTCCTTCGGTGTTGAATTACAACTTATTAGTCCAATTGTCAACAGCCCAAGTGCTAATTGTTTAATATCCATATTGTTTTTTCGTTAATCTCAAATTACCGCCAACTGCGAGGGATAATAAGATTAAGACTATTGTATTTTCACTAGTCTTTCTCATTTTTATTCCGCTGATAACAAATTTAATGATCGGTTATAAGTGTATTACCAAATCGGGAATATTTTAGTTTATTCTTAATTAGCTGGCCTTTCATTTCATGTCATGGTATTACCTAGCTATTTTGGAAACTGGTATTTTCTGAAAATCGATTTAGTCTCGAGTCAAGATTTGCTATAACTAACTTAAATTCGCTTTTCTTTATTGCCTAAATACTAGGTCTTAAAACTTCAAGGAGCTTATGGGAAAAAGTAACAGTCGTATTTTTAGAGTTTTATCGATTAGCTTCTTGCTATTATTTACGCTTTGGACCTGTAAAAAAGAGGAGGCTTCAGTAAGCATAGCTAAGCCGCCTACTTCAGTAGATACCTCTTATAGCCAATATGGAATTCCATTTGACCAAATGCCGGCTACTGCAGATATTGTAATGTATGAAGTTAATTTACGGGCTTTTAGTGCCAATGGTGATCTACCGGGAGTGATAGCGCGATTGGACAAATTAAAGAGCTTGGGCGTGAATGTAATATGGCTGATGCCTATTCATCCCATTGGAAAGGTGAATTCAGTAAACTCTCCCTACTCAGTAAGAGACTTTAAGGCCCTTAGTAGTGAGTATGGTACTTTAAAAGATCTTCGCCAATTAGTAGAGGAGGCGCACTTTAGAGGTATCGCTGTAATTATGGATTGGGTAGCAAACCATACCGCTTGGGATAATGCGTGGATTGCTAATAAAAGCTGGTATACGCAAGATGCTGATGGTAATATAATCCATCCCCCGGGTACTAATTGGTTAGATGTTGCGGATCTTAACTTTAGCAATAGCGCGATGCGCGCCAGTATGATCGATGCGATGAAATACTGGACCTTAGAAGCTAATATAGATGGCTTTCGTTGTGATTATGCCGACGGGGTTCCCTTTGATTTTTGGAAACAAGCCTTTGATACTTTACGTAAGCTACCTAATAGAGATTTGCTCTTTTTAGCAGAAGGCGACAGACCCGATCATTTCGAAGCTGGCTTTGATATCAATCTTGGTTGGAATTTTTACGGTGCACTTAAAGGCGTTTTTCAAAATCAGTCAGCTAATCGTATGTGGAATGTTCACAATCAAGAATACCAAAATATAAGTGGCGATAATCATTTTTTACGTTTTACTACTAATCATGATGAGTCGGCATGGGATGCCACCCCAATGACCTTGTTTAATGGCAAAGAAGGTGCTTTAGCGGCATCAGCTATAAGCATTTTTATGGGCGGTGTTCCACTAATATATACTGGGCAAGAAGTAGGTCGTGTAAACACTTTACCTTTTTTCAGTAACTCCCCAATAGATTGGAACGCAAATGCAGATATGTTAACAGAGTATCAAGATTTACTGGGATTTTACAATTATTCTAGCGTAGCAAGACGCGGTACTAATACCAATTATCCTGATGTAGATGTGGTGGCATTTAAGAAATCCTTAAACGGAGATGAGCTATTGGTAATTACCAATATTCGTAATCAAGAAGTGACTTTTCAGGTGCCTACTGCACTGCGTAATAGTACTTGGTTTAATCCCTTTAGTGGCGCATCTATTACTTTGGGAAGCACACTAGTTCTCGATAAATACCAATATTTAATTTTAAAGGATCAATAGGGGGCAACACTTAATTCTGGGGATCTGTGGCCATGAATCGATCCAGCTTTAGCTTAGTTTTAGCCTGTACTTTTTTTCGTAAAAAACTAGTCCAACCCAATAGATAACCACTCCAACCTAATGCTTGCTTGGTCCAGCTCCAAAAATTAAATGCATCTAGGTGCTCAATTATTTTCCCATCCTTAAACTTAAATTGAGCTCTTACTTGGTTGTAAATTTTGCGTTTCCCAAAAGAATACCGAGCCTGCCACTGAGCAATTACAATAGTGTCAGAAACCTCGCTGATGGAAAAACTGATGTTTAGCTGGGCGTTTTTTTGAGAGAGCAGCATTTTCCACATGCTTCTGGCTCTATCACCCACTAATTTGCCAAAGGCCGGGTCTTCAAAAACGATATCTTTATGATAACATTCCAGCATAGATTGAGAGTCGCCTTTAGAAAAAGCAGTATAAAATTTCTCAATTAGTTCTTGATGTGGCAAGGTCTTAGGTTTTAGTATTCTTTAGGCCCCCTGTAAGTTTATTTCGTCGGCATCGTTTAAGTTTACCCAGCGCTTCATTTTTTTCTGAATTACTTTAAAATGGTGCTTGTCTTCTTCCGAAACAAAGGAAATTGCATCACCGGGGTTTTCGGCGCGTCCCGTGCGGCCAATACGATGTATGAAATCTTTGGGGGAGCGGGGAAGCTCATAATTGATAACATGGGGTAAGAAGGCAATATCAATACCCCTCGAAAGTAAATCTGTAGCTACCAGCACTCTTAAATCGCCGGAAATAAAATCACGCAGCGCATCACGCCGTGCTCCTTGGCTTTTTTTACTGTGTATAGCGCGAGCGTCAATATTATTTTTTCGCAGCTTGTCTGTCACTAAATCCGCTTGATAAACAGAAGAAGTAAAGACTAATACCTGTTTCCAATCATTACTGTTAATTAAATAACGCAAGAGTGGTCCTTTTTTTTCTGGACTAACCAAATAGGCTGTTTGCTTAATCAACTCTTCCGTTTCCTCTTTAGCTTCCACTTGCAAAAGAGTGGGGTTTTGGAGCAGCACACTTTCTATTGCCTTAACCTCTGGACTGAGAGTAGCGGAAAAGAGCAGGTTTTGACGTTTTGGTGGAAGTAAATTAAAGATGCGATCCATCTCCTTTTTAAAGCCGAGATTTAGCATTTTATCTGCCTCATCTAATACTAAAGTTTGGAGGTCATTAAAGTGCATCGCTTTAGATTCAAATAGCTCTAAAAGTCTACCTGGGGTAGCGACCAAAATATTAACATGCTGCATTCCTATCATTTGCGGATTGATGGAAACACCTCCAAAAGCAGCCATAGTTTTTAAAGGAAAGGGCACATTTTGTGTAAAAGCGCGAAAAACTTCTTCTACCTGTACGGCGAGTTCGCGAGTAGGCACTAAAACCAAAACATTTATGTGCCTATTTTTAGTGCGGGTTTTACCTTCTAAGTTTTGAATAATCGGCAAGGCATAAGCGGCTGTTTTCCCAGAACCAGTTGGTGCTAAGCCTAAAACGTCCTTTCCTTTTAATACTTCGGGAATGGTTAATTCCTGAATAGGACTGGGGTTTTTGTAATTTTCGTTTGTAACAGCTTCTAATAGGTAAGGGGCAAGGCCCAGAGCTTCAAATTGCATTAAAATCTTTATTAGTCTGGCAAAGGTAGCTTTTATCTATCCAGCTAAACTTAGCCCGTCTGATACTAGGAAAATGCTATCTAAATTTTTAAATTGGTACAAACCCTAAAGCTCATCAGGATGAAAAATATATTAGTCGCTCTAGACTTAAACGACAAAGAGCAGAAGTTGATCGATCAGGCCGAGCAGTTGGCACAAGCCTTTAATGCAAAAATTTGGCTGATGCATATTGCAGCGCCAGATCCCGACTTTGTGGGTTATGAGGTTGGTCCACAATACATTCGCGATGAAAGGGCTTCTGAGCTCAGAAAGGAACATCGCCAAATACAGGCATATACCGATCAATTAATAGCAAAAGGACATAAAGCGGAAGGATTACTGATTCAAGGGGCTACCATTGAAATGATAATTGAGGAGTCGGAAAAGTTAAAGACAGAACTGATCATAGCGGGCCATGTAAAACAGGGCTTCTTCTATAATGCCTTTATCGGCAGCACGTCCTCCGAAATAATTAAACAATCAAATATTGCTGTCCTAATTGTTCCTTTAGACTAAAGCAATTTAGGATTAACTCAAGAGGGCTGCGCATGTTTCGCTATTTGCAGATAGTTATATTTTTGCCCCTTTCTTCTGGCAAAGAGTGGCGAAATATTGTGAAGAGAAGCAATCAGCATTTCCAAATGTGCAATATCGCCGAGAATAGAATCAATATGATGGTTAAAAGAAAGTTCTTGGTGTATTTTAGCAAAAATTAGGAATGCTCACGATATGACGAATAATGATATCTTTAGACGACTGCGCTATCTTTTTAATTTTAACGAACTTAAAATTATTGCCCTTTTTAGCTTGGTGGACTGTAAAGTAGAAGCCAATGAGGTAAAAAATTGGTTAAGAAAAGATGAAGACCCCGAGTTTAAAGAAATTAGCGACAAAGAATTAGCCTCCTTTTTAAATGCTTTGATAATCGAAAAGCGCGGCAGGCGCGAAGGTCCATTGCCCATAGCAGAAGATCCATTGAGCAATAATATGATTTTACGAAAGCTTAAAATTGCTTTCGATTATAAGACCGATGATATATTAGACATTTTTGCTCTAATCGATAAGAAAATTAGCAAACACGAGTTGAGTGCTTTTTTTCGCAATCCTGACCACAAATCGTATCGCCCTTGCATGGACCAATATTTAAGAGCTTTTTTAAGCGGTCTACAAGCTAAGCATAAACAACCGGTTGGCTCATAAATTTTGTGGCTTTATCCATTTGCCAAATGCCATTTTAGGTCGAAATTGCGTCGCTATAATCAAATGTATTCTCAGTTAAAGTGTAAACTGAAATTTTAAGTTATCCGAATGATTGCAAGAGTTTTTGTATTACTAATCCTCAGCTCACTGAGCCTTATTGCTCAGCCCAATGAAAATTTAATGAAAAGCTTAGGCGACTATGCCGAAGCTACAGAAGATAAAGACTGGCCCAAGGTTTTATCTCTTACGAGTCCGCGTTTAATCGACTTTATTGGAGGTGAACAGAAAATGTTAATGGATATTAAAAGGTCTGATAGAAAGTTGGAAAACAGCGGCTTAAAGCTCATTAGCTTTGAGCTCTCTAAGCCTTTGCAAGAGTATAAAACTAGCGAAGGAGATATTTTTTGTGCCGTACCGGCTAGATTGTGTTTTAAGGGAGAGGTAAGCAAATTGTATTCAGAAGCGCCCATTCTTGCGATTTCTAGCGATGAAGGTTTAAGCTGGACTTTTATTAGCGTTGCTGAAATAAACCGCATCGATTTGGTTAATATTTTCCCTCAGTTTCCCAAAGAAATGACGCTTCCCTTGCTTAGGGTTTACACTGATGAGTAGTAAAGCAGCGAGAGATTTTGTGTTGCAGACCAAGTCTGATAAGGTTAAAGAAAAGTCAAAAGTTTGGCACTAGCGGCGAAAAGTAGTTTTTTTGGTCAATCACTTGCTAGCCCCTAAGGCAGCCTTAAATTTTAATCTTCAGGATTGAATTTTGGCTTCAGGGGAGCAAAATGATTTTGAACAAAATACCGAGACTATTCCGAGATGAAAGCAATCCTGTACGACAAAAAGCAAAAGCCCAGTAAATTTAGGTTTTCGGATACTGAGCTACCAGTATTGAAGGAGGGAGAGGTCCTAATAAAAATTGCTTACAGCTCCATAAATGCTGCCGATACGAGATCGCTAAAGTTAGGAATCGTTCCCAAAAGTAAAATTTTTGGTTCGGCCTGCTCGGGGACGATTGAAGCGGTTGCTAAGCAGGTAAGTGGTTTTAAGCTGGGCGATGAGGTTTTAGTAGATCTATCAGATTTTGGCTTTGGCAGTCTAGCAGAATATGCCAAAGCCCCAGAAAAGGCTGTGGCCTTAAAACCAGCGTCTTTATCTTTTAAAGAAGCCGCAGCCTTGCCAGTTGCCGCCACCACTGCCTTGCAAGCATTACGCGACAAAGGCTCCATTCAAGCGGGGCAAAAGGTATTAATTGTGGGTGCTTCGGGTGGAGTAGGAGGCGCTGCTTTACAAATCGCCAAGCATTTAGGGGCCATAGTTACGGCGGTTTGTAGTTCCTCCAAAGTTTCGAAATGCAAAGAGTTAGGGGCGGATTTTGTAATTGACTACAGGAAGGAGAATTTTACCAAAAGTGAAAATCGCTACGATTTAATTATCGCGGTGAACGGAAATTACCCTCTTTTAGCTTACCGAAAGCTACTCGCAACAAATGGCACTTTTGTAATGGTGGGTGGTAGTTTAGGGCAAATCTTTAAAAGCCTTTTATTTTCCAAATTACTTTCCTTGGGTTCTAAAAAAATGCGTTTACTTGCCGCGAAAGCAAAAGCTCAAGATTTGGACTTGGTGGCAGCTTGGTCGGAAAAGGGACTAATCCAAGCTAATATTATAAAGCAATACCAGCTGCAGGAAGCTGGGGAAGCGATACAATTTTTAAGCGAAGGCCATGCTGCTGGTAAAGTAGTTATTAAGGTAGCAGAGCCAAAAGAGAAATAAAACAAAACGAATTGTAGGCTGTTGGCAGCCTGAAAGTAAATTAGAATATGCAAGAACAGAAAGTACTGAACTACCTTGAAAAAGTCTTAAATAATATGCCGAGCGATTGGTTGAAATTAACCACGCATCGATTGGATATTTATAATGAAGAATTTGCCAAAGTGCAATTTTTAGATCAGCTGGAAAAATTGTATCAGGCTGATAATGCGAACGCATCTGCCTTGAGCCAACTATCTACCGCTTTCGACTATATCCGCTTGGGGCATCCGCTTTCTTGTTTACTGGAATGGACATTGGCTAAATTAAATGACCTAGGCTCGGAAAGCGTAATAAGCTTCTCTTCTCAAACTATTGCGGTTTTAGCTGTATTGAGAACCAATTTACTAGCGAATAAGGAAACCCGCATTATGTATCAGGGCAGCTTGTCGGAAGCTTTTGATTTTGATGTGCTAAAGCAGGTTTATGCTTATAATTTTGAATTGGTGAAATTCGATAAGGCCAATCCTCCGAAAAGCTTTGAGGGCAGTACCGTTCTTATTGCGGAGGCACAAGAAATAGCTACTTACTCATCTTATGAAAATGTAGACTTTAGTATAAATACCTATCCACAGTTGGGTAGTATTTTATATGTGCATGGTGCGGAAAACCAAAGCTATGTCTCCGATATTCAGCATGTACGTAGGCGCGAAACCATAGCCATGACTCCGGATGACTCTTATAAAGCACTCCTGCATTTACTGAATAAGCCTATTGAGACCAAGCAGGCGAGCGATAGAGCGGCCAATAAAGCGAAGGTTCTCGATTCTGTAAAGCATATTACCGGCACTAAGGCAAATGCATTACTGGGCTCTTCGGGCCTTTCGGTACAGTATGCCATAATGATGGGATTGATAGACGAGGCGGTAGAGAAACATCCTGGCCAAGCGATAAAAATTATTGTTCCACCAAATTGTTATGGCGGTACTAACGACCAAGCGAGAAGAGTAGCAGCGAGCTTAGCGCAGGTGGAGGTTATGGACCTGCCAGTAGATGGTGAGAATGATATGGTGCAAAGTATTGATATTGTTTTAAAGGCCGTAGCCGAACAAGATGCCGTTCCCTATATAATTGCGGAAATCCCAACCAACCCTCGCGTTGAGGTGCCCGATTTAGTAAAACTAGAAAAGGTTTTAAGTGAAACTCGTTTCAATAGTAAAGGAGAGCAGTCGGTAGAACCTGTTTTTATCCTTGATCAAACTTTTTGTCCTAATGTTCAGTTTGCTGGTGCAGAGGGAATATTAGCCAATATTAAAACCATATCTTACGTAAGTGGCTCCAAATTTCCTAGTGGAGGGAAATGTACCGCTGGTTATTGTGTAGCTAATCAAAAGGCGGAAGCTCTACTGGCTAAAATTGACAAGCATCTAATACTGTGCGATAATGAAGCCACAGATTTACAGGTAGCCATACTGGCTCAGCAATTACCCTCGATGCTGCAGAGAATTGAACAGGCCTATTTAAATACCCGTGAGTTTGTAAACTTTATTGAAAGGCATTTACCTAGCGCTAAAATTAATTTTGTTTCGGAAGACTTAGCGCAAGAAGGATTTACCCCTTCGGTATTTTCATTAGATCTGCCAACCAAAGGAAATAGCCCCGAGGAAAGAGAAGCTTATAAACGCAAGCTCAATCTGAAGCTGATTAATAGGATGATTGCCGAAATCCCCAGTGAAAGCAAATACTGCGTAAGTTACGGGCAGCTAAAAGGCTGTTATTGGACCATTCCGGCCACTTCTACACAGGGTACAACCAAGGAAGACGATAAGGATTATATTGCAAGAGTTTCGATTTCGCCAGACCTCGACTTAGCTAAACATAAAGAGGTATTCAAAGATTTTGTCGCTAGCTTATAAGCGGCATTGAACTTTCGCCGCGCTTACTATAAAATCAAAATATTGGTCACCTTAAGTACTTTTTAAAGCATGGAGTTTTTGAAAGTTACCCTATTAAGTGAATCTGAGAAATTGGAGATCTTTAATTTGTGGAATAATGAGTATCCCGAAAAAATGGCCTTCAAAGCAATGGCAGATTTGAATCATTATTTAGAGAGGCTCTCCGCACAAAAGCATCTCCTTTTAAAGGATGAAACTGGGAAAGTACTCGCTTGGTGTTTTACCTTCAAACGTGATGGAGAAAAGTGGTTTGCCCTTTTATTGGACGGAAAGATTCAGGGGAAAGGCCTAGGTAGCCAAATGCTGGCGAGAGTCCAAGCGGAGGAAAAGCTTTTAAAAGGCTGGGTAATAGATCATAGTTTAGACAAGAAAGTAAATGGGGAATTATACCAATCACCCTTGGGCTTTTATCTTAAAAGAGGCTTTATAAAATTAGACCAAGACCGCTTGGAATTCAATAGCTTATCGGCCGTAAAAATAAGGTGGACCCAGTAGAAGGGCTCTTTTCTCCGATTTTTTGCTGCGGCCTAAGAGCATTCAATAGAATGAGCTAGGATATTTTTTATCTGATAAAAAGCAGATAATTGCCTAAAAACGTCTGGTATGCCGTAATTAAATTTTGTAATATTCCAAGTTTAGAGACATTTAGGAAAACCTTACTAAAACTATAAAAAGCGTGAGTAGAGTAAGAGCAATACATTTAAAGAAACGTCCTGAGGGAAAGCCAAGCTTGGCAGATTTTAATTACGCCACGATAGAGTTGCCGAGTCTTAAAAATGGCGAAGTAGAATTAGTTCCTAAATATGTATCGGTAGACCCTTACTTACGCGGACGTATGCGCGACGCACCTTCTTATACGCCTCCATTTAAACTCGATCAACCCATTGTATCTGGAGTGGTAGCTGAGGTTACCAAATCGCAAAACGCTCAATTTAGGCCAGGCGATTTCGTCTTAGGTATGCTGCCTTGGCAAGAAAAGCAAATTGCATTAGCGGAAGGTCTTCATAAAGTAGATCCGAACAGGGCGCCTTTGTCTACCTATCTTGGTGTTTTGGGAATGACGGGCTTAACTGCCTATCTTGGTTTAACCGAAATAGGAAAGCCGAAAAAAGGCGAGACCATTGTAGTGTCTGGTGCAGCAGGCGCGGTAGGTTCTACGGTAGGGCAAATTGCCAAAATTATGGGCTTACGAGTGGTTGGTATTGCAGGGAGCGATGAAAAAGTTGAGCTGATTAAAGCGAAATTCGGTTTTAATGCAGGCCTCAATTATAAAAGCACCGCTAATTTAACTAAGGCCATTAAAGATTTATGTCCCGATGGCGTAGATATATACTTTGATAATGTTGGTGGGGAAATTTCTGAAGCTGTACTGTATAACATTAATAAATTTTCTCGCACTATAAATTGCGGAGCCATCTCTGTGTATAATAATACCGAAACTCCCAAAAGTATTAGCGTGCAGCCCTTTTTAGTTAAAAAAAGCGCGCTTATGCAAGGTTTTATTGTGGTCGATTTTGAAGACAAATTCCCTGCCGCAATGCAACAATTATCGCAATGGATGCAAGAAGGCCAATTAAAATATAGCGAAACTGTGCGGGAAGGTTTTGAAAATATAACCCAAGCTTTTATCGATCTTTTCGAAGGTAAAAACCTCGGGAAAATGGTGGTGAAACTAAATTAAAAGGGAGACCAAAAAAATATTAATTAAACTAAATAGTGGATAAGTGAAAAAAATAAAATTATTATTCCTAGCACTCAGTGCAAGTGCAGTAGTGGCCTGTCAGCCTGTAGCCGAGCAAAAAGAGGAAATAAAAGAGGAGTCAGCCGTTGCAGAAAAGCATAGCACAAAAGTACTTTTTGTATTAACCTCGCACTCAGACTTGGGAGAAACAGGCGATAAAACTGGCTTGTGGTTGGAAGAATTGGCCGCCCCTTTCTATAGTTTTTTAAACGATAAGGTAGAAATTAGTCTCGCATCTCCGGCAGGTGGCCCAGTGCCGATCGACCCCCGTAGTTTGGAAGAAGCTAATCTTACTAATGCCTCCAAGCGCTTTAAAAGCGATTTATCGGCCCAGAAAATGCTGAGTAATACTCAAAAACTAGATCAAGTTCAAGCCGATGATTATGATGCAGTTTTTTACCCAGGAGGCCATGGTCCACTCTGGGATCTTGCTGAAAATGAATCGTCGATAGCTCTTATCGAAGCCTTTATTGCTCAAAATAAACCGATGGCTTTTGTTTGCCATGCCCCAGCGGCTCTTAAAGAAGTAAAAGATTCTGAAGGTCAGCCTTTCATCCAAGGGAAAAAACTCACCGGCTTTAGTAATGCCGAAGAAGAAGCGGTGGGGCTTACTTCGGTGGTTCCCTTTCTCTTAGAAGATATGTTAAAGGAAAAAGGAGCAATTTACAGCAAGAAGGATAATTGGTTGGTAAATGTGGTTCGCGACGGAAATTTGATCACCGGTCAAAACCCTGCTTCTTCTCAGTTAGCAGCGGAGAAGCTTTACGAAAGGATGCAATAGCCTAAACTTTAAGCCCTTTCCCGATTTCATAGCGCTCGAACAATACAATGGGTTCTTGCTTTTCTGGGCCTGCCCCTCCGGGTCGGGCTATACGCTACAAGTCCTCGCTCCTGCCTCGCTGTGGGCTTTTCACTGCTATCCCTCAGGCGGGCTTATCGTATATACTTTGCAGTAGGCAGTAGGAATAAGGATCCAGGGGTCAATTTGAATTAGCTTTCCCATTCGGAGCACAGTATAGTATCAGCTCAAAGCCTTTTAAATATTTTCTTATTTTTAAGAACTAATAAAACTGTTGCCAAATAAAAACCATCGCTATAATCTGATTTCTATGAAGAGCTATTTTTTACTATTCGCCTTATGTTGTTTTTCGCTCGGCTCATTTGCGCAAAGTGACACATTAGAAGCGCAAGACAGCACGCTCTATTGTTTTGTTAAAACTGATGGAAGCGAACTGTTCGGGAAAATAATTTCCCAAGACCCCCGCGAATTTTTGATTCTTACCGAAGACAATCGTAAAATTATTATTCCTCAGCATGTAGTGCTAAGGTTCTTTGCCGTAAATGCCAAAGAAGTTATAAGGGAGCGACAGCTTAAAGAAGAGGACCCCTTTGCCAAACGTTATTTTTTGTTCTCCAATGCCTTACCCGTTCGAAAGGGAGAGCATTATGTTCAGTGGAACTTATTAGGTCCTAACTTACATTTTGGCATTGGTGATAACTTAAGTGCGGGCGTAGCTACTACTTGGTTGGGTGTTCCGATAGTGGGCTCGATTAAAAAAAGCTGGGAGCTGAATAAGCGCTCGCAGTTTGCTGTGGGTGCAATTGTCGGGACGGGTTCTTATGCGGCGATTGAATCCGGTGGAGCCATGCCCTTTGCTACTTTGTCTTTTGGCGATAGCAAATCTAATATCTCATTTACGGCCGGCTATGCTTCCTTTTGGAGTAATAGTGGCAATGGTGGGGTAAGCATTGCAAGCATCGCTGCTATGAAAAGAGTTTCTGAGAAGATTAGTTTAGTTTTTGACTCATTTATCTTGCCTGCTAATGGAGATATTAACTCTATTGCATTAATAATCCCAGGTATTCGTTGGCATCAATCCGAAGGAAAAGCTTTTCAGTTTGGTTTTGCCGGCCTCATGCTCGATGGAGAAGTGCTGCCTTTGCCAATACCTACCTTGCAGTGGTATAGACGACTTTAACAAATGGGATTATTTCTTTAGGCATATAGCTAATGGCTTAGCCTTTGGTTTTAATGTAATTGCAGGGGGCATGCGATCGTAGCAGCTTGAGTAGCGTTTCGAGGAAATAAGGAATTCCCTTGGCAAGAAAAGGAGCCGATGCATAAATTCGCCAATAATCTGGAGCCGAATCCTGTAAAAGTAAATAGTAAGGAATGCAGAGCATAATTTCCATAAAGGAGCTTGTGCTTGCATCGCGAAATTCTAGTTAAAAACCGAGGTATATTGGCCTCCCATATAGATTAAAAACTATTTTTAAATAAATTTTAATACCTGGGTTTGTTCTAACAATTGTTCTAAATAAAAATCGTTAAATCAAAACATAAGCTTCATAAACCTGAACCCGCTACTTATGAATAAACCAATCTTGCTCTGCTGCTTCATTCTATCTATTGCTTGTCAAAGCTCTAGTCGCAATTCTCTAGCCGGAGAATACAGTACTTATTTTCCCAGACCATTAGCGCATAAAGCCTTAGAATTGGAATATAATGCCACTGTGATGGGGGGTGGAAAGCTTGTTCTATTGGAAGACTCTAGTTTTTCTCTTAGCTATCCTGCTTATAGTTATAGTGGAACTTGGCGAGCAGATAAAGATTCTCTCCATATACACAGTAGGCATAAGGAATATGCCAAGCAGTTCTCTGAACGAGCCAGTGAAGAGCAAAATAAAATGATGACTTATGGTATTGATGGTGACCTGCTTTTACGGCATATCGCCAGTCCAGAAAAAAGAAGTCTAGAAATTTTGAAGAAGGTAGATTAAGATATTATAAAGCACTAAAAATGACCAAAATACTTTCTATTACCACTATATTCTTCACGCTCTTTTCTCTCTCTGCAAGGGCCCAAAGTCCCCGGGCTTCCGGTTTAAAAGGAGTTTCTAATCCTTGGGAAATAGGCTTTCATATTAGCCCTATTCTTAGCGACCTCTTGTTAGTTAATAAGGCTGATGATTCCTCTTTAAGAACAGTCATCGAACTAAGAAACGAAACGGAGGCGGCTAAACTGTCGCTGTCCGCGGGTGTTTCTTTAGGCTATCGCTTGAATAAGAATTACGGGCTAGAAACAGGATTACAGTATTCTAATTTAGGTTATAAAACGAAAAAATCTGAATTTGGATCTTTTGCAGATCAGGCCAATCCCTTCTTTGGCTCTAGCGGAAACGCTAGCAATCCCAGTCAGTGGCAAGTATTTTACAGCTTTCATTATTTAGGTATCCCATTTAAAGTAAACTACAGAAGCGGGAGCGATCAGTGGTTTTTTGTTAGTAGCTTAGGTCTAAATGCTGAATTTTTATTAGTCCCAAGGCAAAAGCAAATATTATACGGAAGCGACGGTACTAAAGAGAGTAGTAGGGAGACTTTGGGGGATCAGTTCAATAGCTTTAATTTATCTCCCTGCTTTTCCCTTGGCCTAGAGTACCGCTTAACTAGACAAATGTGTATAAGGGCAGAGCCCACCTTTAATTACGGACTTTTACAAATAATTGACAGTTCCATAAGTGGGCATTTATGGAGCACTGGTCTGCGGCTAGGCTGCTTTTGGAATCTATAGCATACTGTGATAGTCTTAATATCTAAGGTCTTCGCTAAAGAAAAAGATAGGCTAGGAGCTTGTTTTTAATTTTATAGATGCTAGCATTCTTTAGCCTAAAAAGCCCGAAAAAGGCCCCAATGTGCGGGAAGGCACTAAGACATAGAGGACATTTAAGTGATAGGAAAAGCTAAAGCACTGATAATGAGTTTAAAGCCCCTGCTACTGCAAGTCTTGGTCGGCGCGGCTTGTGATAAAGTCTGTGACCCTGTGTTGGGTGGTCTGTGATGATGTGTTACTCGGTCGGCGCGGCTTGTGATAAAGTGTGTGACCCTGTGTTGAGTGGTCTGTGACAGGGTGTGTAGAGGTCGGAGATGGCCTGTAATTGGTCAAAAAGCTTGCTGAGTTGGTCGGCGCGGGCTGTTAGTTGGTCGGCGAGGCTTGCGATAAGGTGTGTGATACGGTGTTAGGTGGTCTGTGACATGGTGTTGCTTGGTCGGCGCGGCTTGTGATAAAGTGTGTGATACCGTGTTGAGTGGTCTGTGACATGGTGTTGCTTGGTCGGCGAGGCTTGTGTTAAAGTGTGTGAGCCTGTGTAAGTGGTCTGTGACAAGGTGTGTAGAAGTCGGAGATGGCCTGTAATTGGTCAAAAAGCTTGCTGAGTTGGTCGACACGGACTGTTAGCTGGTCGAAAAGCACTGTGTGATGGTCGGCGCGGGCTGTTGCTTGGTCTGATCCTCTTGCGAAGAAGGCTGTTGTGTAATGTAATTAAGCTTTAAACCTTATTTAGAAGGTATTAGATTTGGGAGCACTCCGCTATCAGTTTTAAGAAGGGAAGGGGAGGTAGGGTAGTGTACCACAAAGTGAGTCATTTTAATATTCAATCTAATGGCTCGATAACCTAAACTGGTTTTAAGGTCTTTGGGTTTTGGTACAAAGCACGCAAGGCTGGCACAGAGATCTGAGAGGGTTTTTGTTTGATGCTTAATGCGGTAGCAGGATTCTTTTTTAGAAGACCAAAGCTGATGGCGATAAATTATCGCATTGCTTATTCCTACAAAGAATAATTCTTTTTACTAATTTAGGGCTTTGGATAAATTAGCCCCGTTCGTACTAAATAAGAGGCCTGATAATCGCTGCTTAATCCTCGAAATTTATTGACCTTAAATATCTCGTGTTTCACCAAAGGAGTATTATTACACCAGGCTTATCTTGAATGATTCCATCAAAGTTTGATCGGGTTTAATAGCCTTTAGCTAGGGAATATGCGT
>CBFHVV010000071.1:0-15500 GCA_965658965.1 Croceimicrobium sp. | reverse complement strand
TACCGATACATGGGTAAACGCCCCTACTGGAGGATTAACGTCGGGCGGCGATTTAGATGGAACCCCTTTTATGGAAGTAGATAGCGACGCTGCCGGTAGTGGTGAAACATTAGTTGAAACTTTAAGCTCACCTATTATGGATGCAAGTTCGTATATGACTGCAGGTTCTTTAAGCTTAATTTTCGATCAGTATTATAATCACCTTGGTTCTGGCTCGGCTTCAGTGGAGGTTTATGACGGTAGTGCCTGGACGCAAGTGGCTTCTTTTAGCAGTGACAGAGGTGCTTTTAGCGCCCCAGATTCGCAAAATATCGACATCACTCCTTATGCAAATCCAAACTTACAAGTGCGTTTTATCTATGATGATGCAGGATCTTGGGCTTGGTTTTGGTTAATTGATAACTTCCTTGTGGAAGGCCAGCCTTGTGGTGCCGTTTCCAACATTGACACAAACAGTGTGGGAACCAATAATATAGACCTCAATTGGACCTCTGCCAATGGAAGCCTCTGGAATATTAACTGGGGTCCTGCAGGATTTAGTCAGGGAACCGGTGTAAATGGCAACTATGTTCGTGGTGTAAGCAGCAGTAACTACAATTTAACTGGCTTACAGGCCGGTAGCTGTTATGATATTTATGTACAAGATACCTGCGTTGGAGTAGGGAATGGTGCGTGGTTTGGACCTTATACAGTATGTACTGATGTAAGCTGCTTTGAGCCAACTAATATTACTTTTAGTGCTATAAGCTCTAGTTCGGCTACGGTAAACTGGCTCGGCTTTGCCACTAATTATCAATATTCGGTGGTAACTAATGCGAGTGCTGGTCCAGGCTCCGGAACCATTGGAACCAGCAGCAATTTGAACACAAGCTTATCTAATTTAAGCGCGGCTAGCACTTATTGCGTATATGTTAGATCCATTTGCGCTCCAGGAGATACCAGCGTTTGGGCAGGACCTGTTTGCTTTAATACTCCTTGCCTTAGTTATACCGCTCCATTTTTAGAAGATTTTGAAGGAGGAAGCACAACTTGTTGGGAAAATGATACTATTACTGGCGGTAAGTTATGGAGTATTGGTACTGGCTCAACCGGTGGTACAGTAAATACCGCTTATGCGGGTGCACAAAATGCTGTTTTTACCAGCAGCAGCGGTGGTCCTCATGTAACCCGTTTTATTTCTCCAGTTATTGATGCCAGTGCCTTAAGTGCCACCGAACTAAGCTTTTGGTTTGCGCAGGAAGTGTGGGCAGGAGATCAAAATGCATTGCGCGTTTACTATCGTACGGGCCCAAGTGCTGCTTGGAATTTAGTTTGGTCAGATGCAAATGATGTGAGTACTTGGACTCAGGCTATTATTCCGATACCATCAACTTCTAGCACTTTACAAATTGCTTTTGAAGGAGAAGATAATTTTGGTAGAGGAAATGTTTTAGATGATGTACGTATTGATGTACCAGGTGGCTCGGTTCTTTGTCCGCAGGTAAGCAATGTAGCGGTTTCTAACGAAAGTTGCAGCACAGTAGATCTCGCATGGACTTCTGTTACTGGTGGCTCAATTATAGAGTACGGTCCTGTAGGCTTTGCTCCTGGTTCTGGTAGTTTTACGGCAGCCGTTAGCTCTCCGTTTACTTTAACCGGATTAGCCACTAATACAAGTTACGATATTTATATTGCCGACACTTGTGGTGTGCAGGATACAGGAGCTTTTAATGGCCCAACTCCCATAAGCACAAACCTAAACGGTGTGCCAAGTAGTAGCTTTGTTTATAATGTAAGTACCAGCAATATTTTAGAATATAACTTTGATGCAACAGCGTCTACCGGTACCATTAGTTCTTATTCTTGGGACTTTGGTGATGGAAGCCTTGCTACTGGCGCCAACGTGAATCATACTTATGGGGCGGCAGGTTCTTATAATGTAAGTCTTATTACCAGAGGTGATTGTGGTAATGATACCATTATTCAGACCATTGCGGATGTAAGTACAGAAGAGTTTGCTTTCGCAGGATTAGACCTTTATCCCAATCCAGCCCAGGATAAACTATTCCTTAGCTTGGTTGAAGGAGGTTCAATTAATATTCAAATGAATGATGCTAGTGGCCGCGTGGTACGCAGCTGGCAGCGCGATATCAACGCCCACGAAACTTTAACTTTAGATCTAAATGGTTTAACCAAGGGTCTTTATATTATTAACGTTTCCGACGATAGCAGAAGCTACCGAGAGCGTGTGTTAATTGATTAACTAGTCTTAATCAAGACGTAAAAACAAGAAAGGGTCGCTGATAAGCGACCCTTTTTTTATACCAGCACTCGGTAAAGAGATTAAGCTTCTTCGGTTAATTCTACAAAAAGCCCTTCCTCAGTTTTGCTAACCTTACTTAGCCCCATTTTCGATAGGCCTTTGAGGCTTTTATCCCAAGCTTTATTGGAAAGCCCGGCCCGGCTTTTTAAATCTTCTAAGGCTAAACGATTCTCCCCTTTTAAGATTTCATAAATCGCTTTCTCCCCTTCATTTAGTTCTAAAACTTTCTTACTCTCCTTTTTCTCGGGCTTCATTTGAGGGAAAAATAGTACCTCCTGAATACTAGAGTTGTCGGTAAGCAACATGGTAAGGCGATCTATACCAATGCCCATGCCCGAAGTGGGAGGCATGCCAAACTCTAGGGCGCGCAAAAAGTCTTGGTCGATAAACATCGCTTCATCATCGCCCTTAGCCGATAAGTTTAATTGCTCCTCAAAACGCTCGCGCTGATCAATCGGATCGTTTAGCTCTGAATAGGCATTGGCTACTTCTTTACCGTTTATCATCAATTCAAAGCGCTCGGTAAAATCTGGATTATCGCGGTGTTTTTTACAAAGCGGCGACATTTCTACAGGATAATCGGTAATAAAAGTTGGTTGGATATAATTGCCTTCGCATTTTTCGCCGAAAATTTCATCTATCAGCTTGCCTTTCCCCATACTCTCATCAGTTTCTATGTCTAAGGCTTTGCAAACCTCAAAAAGGGCTTTTTCATCCATTCCGGTAATGTCGTAGCCGGTATGTTCTTTTATCGCATCTACCATAGTAACACGGGCAAATGGTGCTTTAAAGTTTAGCACTTTGTCGCCTAGTTTCACTTCCGTAGATCCCTTATTAACACTAGTAACTACATGCTCTAACATTTCTTCTGTAAAGTTCATCATCCAGAAGTAGTCTTTATAGGCCACATAGATTTCCATTACGGTAAACTCGGGGTTATGCGTGCGATCCATTCCCTCATTACGGAAATCTTTGGCAAACTCATATACGCCTTCAAACCCACCAACAATAAGACGCTTAAGGTATAGCTCGTTAGCGATACGCAGGTATAATGGTATGTCTAAAGCATTATGATGGGTAATAAAAGGACGAGCCGCGGCACCACCTGGAATAGGCTGTAAAATAGGTGTTTCTACCTCTAAATAATCTTTGCGATTAAAGAACTCACGCATGGCACTCATTATGCGCGTGCGTGTTACAAAAGTGTTTTTCACCTTATCATTTACCACCAAATCAACATAGCGCATTCGGTAGCGCTGCTCCGGATTGGTAAAGGCATCATAAATGTTTCCTTCTTTGTCTTTCTTTACAATAGGAAGAGGACGTAGGGATTTACTAAGCATGGTAAGACTATGCGCTTCAATGGTGATTTCTCCCATATTAGTTTTAAAAACGCGACCCGTAATCCCAATAAAATCGCCGATATCAAGCAGGCGTTTAAATACTGTGTTATAAAGTTCCTTGTCTTCACCAGGACAAAGAATATCGCGGTTAAAATAAACCTGTACTCTGCCATGGCTGTCCATCACATCGGCAAAAGAAGCTTTACCGTTAATACGCTGGGTCATCATGCGTCCACTGATGCATACCTCTTGCCATTCCTCAGCATCAGGATTGTTCTCGTATGCGGCATGAATGTCCTTAGAGAAGTGACTCGCTTTATATTCTGCAGCAGGATAGGGGTCTATTCCCATCTTGCGTAAGCTTTTAAGGGCCTCTCTTCTTTGTAATTCTTGTTCGGACAAATGCTGACTCATAACCTTTGAAATTTCGCGCAAAAGTAAATTAAATTAGGCGTTTAGGAGCTTTATTGCATTGCGAAGAGTTATGAAGTGATAAATTTCATTTCTATAAATTGCCGCTCTAAAATACAACCAATGAAAAAGACCCTTTACTCCTTTGCTTTTTTGCTTATTACTCTCTCTTTGGCAGCGCAGAAGAAATATTTACCCGAGCACGAAAACTTTGTTTTTTACGACCTAAGTTACCTCGCTTTTGCAGATGCGCCAGCCGGAACAGAAAACGGTATTTGGAGTTTAGCAGCCGACGTAGGTTTTATGTTTGAGTCGAGCTGGAGCGAAAGAGGCGGCATCGGCTACGGTTTGTCCTACTCTTTTCAGGCGCACAATAACAATCATTTGGTTAGCACCAACTTAGCTACGGGTGTAGGAGAGTATCAATTAGGCACCGATACTACTTTTGAGATGGCTTCACAAAATTTTCAATATCTCTACATCCCTGTGGAGCTGCGTTTTCGCTCTAAGGCCAATGAAAAGGATAAGTTTTATCGCCTTTATTTGGGTGCAAGAGCGGGTCTTAGAACGCTATCGTACTCAAATATTGAAAGAAGTAACTCTTCGGTGCGGTATTATCAACTCGATAATTTGTCACGCTTTCGCGCAGATGCCTATGTTAAGATGGGTTACGGAGCGATAAACCTTTTTGCATTTTACTCATTAACGCCTTTATACACTGGGGGTGAAATACTTTCTGACGGGGGTGCTACTGCTCAATCCCTAAAAGATCTAAGGCCTTTGGGGCTTGGCATTAGTTTTATGTTTTAACCAAAACGTAATTTATGGCCGGCAGATGCTGCAAAGAGCTTCCACAGGATATTCCTTTTACACAAAATAAATTGTGGAAAACACGATTACCAAGCCGCTAATAAATCCTAACCATAATTCGCGGGGGCTATGTGCATCTAGCGCCAAGCGGGCACTGCCTATAATACCAGCTAAGAGAAATAGCATGAGTATAAAAGGTAAGACATTGAGGGAGTATTTTGCAGAAACGGCCATAAGCAAGGCCAAAAAGCCACCAATGCCTGCCATGTGAGCGCTAGGCTTAAGAAAGCGTAAAAGTCCTAAATGAAGTATAATTACTAGCGCCGAGCCAAACAAAAATAAAGACGCTTCTGAAGCCAATTCGGCTTGGAATAAAAAGTGAGCGGTAAAAATAAAGCAAACAGCTCCAAAGGCATAAGGCCAGCGTCGGTCTTGAGCATCGTTCATCATCAGGCTGCTTATCAAGCGTAAGCGAAATAGCAGTAAGCTAATTAATACTGGGATGAGGTAGGTACCAATAAAAACCATGGCGATACTAAGCACTACTACCTTATGCGAGTAGTGATAGGGTAGATGTCGTAAAATGAGAAAAATGCCAATAATTGGGTAGATAGCAGGATGAAATAGGATTGATATTCCTTTGGCGAGACTTCTATTCATCCTAAAGTTCTTTGCGTAGTCGTGCTACGGGAATGTCGAGCTGCTCGCGATATTTAGCTACGGTTCGGCGGGCAATCGGGTAGCCTTTTTCTTTAAGAAGCGCCGCCAATTTATCATCAGTTAATGGTTTCTGTTTGTCTTCTTCGCCGATAGATTCTTCCAGGATTTTCTTGATCTCACGCGTACTTACATCTTCGCCCGCCTCGTTCTTCATGCTTTCGCTAAAGAATTCTTTAATAAGAAAAGTGCCATAAGGTGTGGAAACGTATTTATTGCTGGCCACACGCGAAACGGTGGAAATGTCCATGCCAATTTCGTCGGCAATATCCTTAAGAATCATGGGGCGTAATTTTCGCTCATCTCCCGTAAGGAAATACTCCTTTTGATGTTCCATAATCGAACTCATGGTAATCATTAAAGTCTGCTGCCTTTGACGAATGGCTTCGATAAACCACTTAGCGCTGTCGAGCTTTTGCTTTACGAAAAGGGCTGCGTCTTTCTGGGCTTTATTTTTCTTGTTGGTACTTTTATAGGTTTCCAACATATCCTTATACTCGCGGCTCACATTAAGTTCTGGTGCATTGCGCGAGTTAAGACTGAGTTCCAGTTCACCTTCGTTAATGCTAATGGTATAATCGGGAATTACCACTTGTAAATCGCCGCTAGAATTGCTAGAGCTATTGCCTGGCTTAGGGTTGAGACGAATAATTTCTTCTATCGCCAGTTTTAAATCCTCCTCGTCGATGTCAAGCTTGAGAATCAGTTTTTCGTAGTGCTTTCTCGTAAACTCTTCAAAATGATTTTTTATAATATCTGTGGCAAGCCGAATGTGGTAAGTAGGAGCTTTGCGTTCTAGTTGTAGGGCCAAACACTCTTTTAAATTGCGAGCCCCCACACCTGCAGGGTCCATCTCTTGCACTTGTGAGAGTACTTTTTCTAGCTCGTCTTCTTCTACAAAAATATTTTGGGTGAAAGCTAGATCGTCAACAATGGCGCGCAGTTCGCGACGGATATAGCCATCATCATCAATATTGCCTACTAGATATTCGGCAATTTTACCATCTTGTTCGTTAAAGCTAAAAGTAACGAGCTGGCTGATTAAATATTCGTGAAAGCTTATACCGCCTGTAATCGGCACTTTGCTGTCTTCATCGTCTTTTGAATAGTTATTGGCCTGTAGGCGATATTCTGGAACTTCATCATCGCTCAGATACTCATCAACATTTATCTCGTCGGCTTCATTACTTTCCTCCTTCGAGTCGTTTAAATCTTGATCGTAGTCAAACTCGTCCTCCTCATTCTGTTCGTTTTCACTTCCTTCATCCAAGGCGGGATTGCTTTCAATCTCCTCTTTTATCTTTTGCTCTAGTGCCAAGGTAGGCAACTGAATAAGCTTCATCAGCTGGATTTGCTGAGGCGAAAGTTTTTGAAGAAGTTTTTGCTGCAGTTGCTGCTTTAACATGAGGCAATCTTAATGGCGTGAAATTACTAAAGATTGTGGCTGATAGCAATTAGTTTGCCATAATTTAATGGAAGCGCAGCAGACAACTAGCGCTAAGTGATTAAGGTGTTGATGATGAGTAATTTAGAATTGTAAATTAGCTAGCTAATTTGAATCTGTTTGCTGGTCCCTTACAAAAAGCTAAACTGCTTAAAGTTTAGGCAGAATAGGTTTATTCAGCCACAGCTACACTGCTAGACAAAAAAAAGGCCCGGAATAAATCCGAGCCTGACTGTCCTTAAAATCTAATTTTAAAACTCCGCATTTCCCGGGGTTCTTGGGAAAGGTATTACGTCGCGAATGTTAGTCATACCGCTTACAAATAATACTAAACGCTCAAAGCCTAAACCGAAGCCACTATGTACGCAGCTGCCGAATTTACGCGTATCTAGGTACCACTGTAATTCTTCGGCGTCAACATTAAATTCTTTCATCTTTTCTAAGAGCACATCGTGGCGTTCTTCTCTTTGCGAACCACCTACAATTTCGCCAATGCCTGGGAAGAGGATGTCCATTGCGCGCACAGTTTTTCCATCTTCGTTAAGGCGCATGTAAAAGGCCTTGATATTGGCGGGGTAATCGAATAAAATTACCGGGGCATTAAAATGTTGCACTAAGAATTTTTCGTGCTCCGACTGTAAATCAGCGCCCCATTCTTCGATTATGTATTTAAATTTTTTCTTCTTGTTAGGTTTCGAATTGCGTAAAATGTCAATCGCTTCGGTATAGCTTACCCTGCGGAAATTATTGTCGGCCACAAATTGCAACTTCTCCCGTAAAGGCATGGCGCTGCGCTCGTTTTGCGGCTTCATCTTTTCCTCATCCAGCAAACGCTTTTCTAAAAAGGCTAAGTCGTTTTGACAGTTTTCTAAAGCATAAGTGATCACGTACTTTAAAAAATCCTCCGCTAAGTCCATATTGCTATTCAAATCAGCGAAAGCAACTTCGGGTTCAATCATCCAAAATTCAGCGAGATGACGGCTCGTGTTTGAGTTTTCTGCTCTAAAAGTGGGACCGAAAGTGTATACCTTTCCTAGGGCTAAAGCGCCTAATTCAGCTTCTAATTGACCTGAAACCGTAAGGTTTGTTTCTTTCTCAAAAAAGTCTTTGCTGTAATCTATGCTGCCATCTTCTCTTAAAGGCGGATTCTTTTTATCTAATACCGAAACATTAAACATTTCACCAGCTCCTTCTGCATCGCTCCCGGTAATAATGGGAGTATGCATCCAGAAAAAATTATTCTTATTAAAATACTCGTGCACGGCGTAGGATAAGCTGTGGCGTAGACGCATTATCGCGCCAAAAGTATTGGTGCGCATGCGCAAATGTGCATTTTCTCGCAAGAATTCCATGGAGTGCTTTTTCGGTTGCAATGGATATTCTTCGGGATTGCTGTCGCCTAAAACAACTAAAGATTCAACTACTAATTCAACGTCTTGGCCTTTACCTTGTGAGCTTAAAAGGTCACCGGTTAGTGCTAAAGCAGCACCCGTTGTAATGCGTTTCAGAAGCGCTTCGTCTATTTTTTCGAAGTCAATCACCGCCTGTAAAGTTCTAATGGTGCTGCCGTCACTTAAGGCTATAAAACGATTGCTTCGGAAAGTTCTCACCCAGGCTTTAACGGTTAGGCTGCTGCCGATGGGTTTTTGATCAAGTATATCTTTTATTAAGAGCATGTAGTCGTTTCTAATTGGCCGCAAAGGTCAAAATTTTTCTCATTTGAAAGGGGAAATGTTAAGAAACCATTAAGTCAAGAAACTTTTATAGTAAAAAAGTTTCCGCGTGTAAAGTTTTATTACTTTTGCCGGCGCATGGAAAAAATAGAGAAAGAAATATTAACTCGCTCAGTGTCCCTGTTTAATCGCTATGGCTTACGTCCTGTAACCATGGATGATATTGCCAAGGATATGAGTATCTCTAAGAAAACGCTATATAAATACTTTGCGAATAAAGAGGAGTTAGTACGAAAGGGAGTAGATGAATCTTTTAATTCCATTAGCAAGCATATGCTAGGATTAATCGATTACAAGGAAGGAAATGCCATTGATATGTTGTTTGCGATGGATTCACAGGTCTGCAATAGCATTGAGGAGCATGACCCTAGTATTCAGTTTCAGTTAGAGCGTTATTATCCCGAGGTAAGTGCCGCTCTAGAGCAGCGTAAACGTGATGTTATTTTTCGGCTTATGGGCGAAAATATCAAGCGCGGTAAGCAAGAGGGTATTTACCGAACTGAGCTGAACGCTGAAATTGTAAGCTTTTTATACTACAGCCGCGCACGCTTAATGTTACAAGAGGAAAGTTTTGTAGAAGAAAGCAAATGGTCGGTGCAAGAAATTATGCGTGAAATCTTAATCTATCACATACGGGGTATCGCTTCTGCAGAAGGGGTGGCTTACCTAGAGTCCAAACTAAAGAACACCAAAGAAATATGAAAATAAAGTACTTAAGCCTTTTGGCTGGCCTTTTAATAAGTAGCGGCCTCTTAGCGCAAGCGGAAGGGACTTCTAGCTTTAGTCTCGCTGAGGCAGAAGACTACGCGGCCCTGCATGCTTATACTGTGCAAGACAAACTTTTTGAGCTAGAGAAGGCGAAGAAAACAATTACCGAAACGGCAGCGATGGGCTTACCGCAGATAAGCGCTTCTTTTAACTACTCTAATAATTTACAAATTCCTAGAACACCCGTTCCGGCTCAGTTTTTCGACCCTACTGCTCCCGAGGGAGAGTTTGCAACGGTAGAGTTTGGAGTAGCCCATCAAAATCAAGGTCAACTGCAGGTAAACCAATTACTTTTAGATGGCTCTTACTTTGTAGCGCTTCAAGCATCGAAAGTTTTTAAGGAAACGAAAAGACTAGAAAGCGAGCAAGCAGAAATTGAGGCCCGAAAAAACGCCGCCCAAAGTTATTATGGGGTTTTAGTGGCCGAAAAAACGGTTTCTATTCTTGAAAGGAATTTAAAAGTTTTGAGCGATAATTTTAAAGAAACGCGTAAACTTTACGAAAACGGTTTTGTAGAGGATCAAGATGTGGATCAGCTAGAACTTCTCATTAATAATCTACAGAATAACTTAGCTAATGCCGAGCGCCAGCGCAAATTGGCTTATCAGCTGCTGAAGTTTAATATGGGTATTAGCTTAGAGAAGCCCATTGCCTTGAGCACCGAGCTGGAAGAGTTAATTACGCCCGCGCAAATAGCCTTGGGCTTAAGTTTAGATAGTTTTCAGGTGGATAATCACATTTCCTACCGAACTACTTTGGCCAACGAGCGTGCGGCACAATTATCACTGGCCAATGAGAAAGCTAAATACTATCCTTCCTTAAGTGCCTTTTTAACGCATAGCCAAAGTCTTTTTGGTAATGAGATTGGCGACGTATTTAATTTTGATACCTACTGGATTCCCGGAACCACCATCGGGGCCAGCCTTCGTTGGGATATTTTTACTGGTTTGGCGCGTCATGCTAAAGTGCAAAAAGCGAAAATTGATGTGGAGCGTATTGAAGTAGCCAAAAGTGCTACCGAAAATCAGCTAGACTTAGCTTTTGAGAGAGCTCTCAGTGATTACAAATTCGCTATTGATAATTACAATAATCAAATGCGAAATATGGAACTTAGTGAGAAAATCCGCAATAAAACGCTTCTCAAATATAAAGAAGGACTAAGCAGCAGCCTCGAGCTTAGCCAGTCTGAAAACCAATTACTGCAAACCCAAACAAATTATATAAACGCCATTTCGCAAGCCCTAAACTCTAAAGAGGCATTGGAATATGCTCAAGGAAAATAAAACACGACAAAACATGAAAAAAGCACTTTATATATTCTCAGCGATTAGCTTATTTGCCGCTTGTAATCAAGAGCCTAACTTAAGCCAACTAAAAGAAGATTTAGGCACCGCTCAAGGTGAAATGGAAGCTTTACAAACTACCATCGACTCCCTAGAAAAAAGAATTGCCAAACTTGATACCAATCGCGTAGCGGAGCCAGTAAAATTGGTGCCAGTACAGGTTCGTAAAATGGCCAAACAAAATTTTGAGCATTTTGTAAAGGTATCTGGGCTGGTAAGCAGTAAACAAAACGTTATGCTTAGCGCCGAAGGAAATGGTAGAGTGGTGAGCATTGATGCAAAAGAAGGAGATCGCGTTCGTGCTGGACAAGTGATTGTTCGACTCGAAAATGATTTCATTGTGAGTCAATTATCCGAGGTGAAATCAGCCTACAAATTGGCGAAAACAACCTTTGAGCGTAGAGCAAGGTTGTGGAAGGATAGCATTGGTTCAGAAATAGAATACCTAAATGCGGAAACGAACTTCCTTTCGGCCAAAGATCGTTTGGCACAGATTGAAGCCCAATTGGAGAATACCAAAATTATTGCTCCGGTAAGTGGAATTGTAGACAACATCAACGTAAATAAAGGCGAGTTTGTAGGAGTAGGCACTCCCGTGGTTCGCATCGTGGATTTAGGCAATCTTGAAATTGAAACTGACCTTTCAGAAAATTACTTGAAGGCGATTAAAAAAGGTGATCCTGTAAAAGTGGAAATTCCTGCACTTGGCCTAGAGCAAGAAGAGAAAATCATCTTTACCAGTCAATTTATTAAACCCGAAAACCGCAGCTTTACGGTTAAGGTGGCCCTTAATAATAAGAATGAGCTCATTAAACCCAACTTGTTGGCAGAGTTGAGTTTTATGGATTATAAAAACGACTCAGCCTTTGTGATTCCGGCCATTGCGGTTAAAAAGGACTTACAAGGAAATTACGTTTACACCGTAGTTAGTGACGGTAAGGGAAATGTGGTTAACAAGCGCTATATCACAACCGGTTATTCTTTTTCAGATAAAAGTGAAATCACCTCGGGTCTACAAAGCGGTGAACAAGTAATTGTGGCTGGCTTCAACGAGGTGGCTGAAGGACAAGAAGTAAGCGTACAATAAAATATTCTCACAAAGATTATGGCTAATAAAACCAATAGAAACTTCGGATTAAGTACACTTTCGCTGCGCAATAGCATTAGTGTATTTATCCTCTCGGCCCTCCTTATTCTTTTTGGGGTGTTTTCGTACATCACCATGCCCAAGGAGTCTTTCCCCGAGATTGTCTTTCCCTTAATCTACGTGCAAACGCCTTACCCAGGTAATACTCCCGTAGATATAGAAAACCTCATTACTCGTCCTCTCGAAAAAGAGATTAAAAGTGTAAGTGGTATTAAAAACTTAAACTCAGAATCGGTACAGGATGTAAGTATCATCAACGTTGAGTTTAATATTGATGTTGACACAGAAAAAGCCCTTCAAGATGTTAAGGATGCGGTAGATAGAGCTATGGGTGACTTACCTTCAGACCTTGATCAAGACCCCGTGGTTTTAGATATCGATCTTAGCCGCGTGCCTATCCTTAATATTAACCTTTCGGGAGATTACTCTATTGATGATTTGGTAGACTATACTGAGTACCTGCAAGACGAAATTGAGGAGCTCAGTGAGATTTCTGAGGCCACCATTACCGGCGATAAAGAGAAAGAGGTGCAAGTAAATATAGATTTACCCAAGCTTCAGGCAAATCAACTAAGTTTTAACGATGTACAATCTGCTTTGGCATCGGAGAACATTAATATTGGGGCCGGCGATATTCTCTTAGGTAAAACTCGTCGTAGCATTCGTACAGATGCCGAGTTTACCAATATGGATGAAATTCGCAATGTAATTGTGAAGCATGAAAATGGCAATATTGTTTATTTAAAAGACATTGCCGATGTGCTTTTTACCTACAAAGAAGTAGAAAGTTTTGCTCGTTTAGGGGGCGAATCAGTCGTTTCACTGAACGTCATTAAAAAGAGCGGCGAAAACTTGCTGGATGCCACCGATAAAATTCGTGCTTTAATTGCCAAGGCTAAAAAAGATGTTTTACCTGAGGGCCTGCGTATTACTATTACCAACGACCAAAGTAAACAAACGCGTAATCAGCTTGCCAATCTAGAAAACTCAATTATTTCGGGGGTAATTCTCGTGGTAATTACACTGCTGTTTTTCTTAGGTTTACGCAATGCCACTTTCGTGGGATTGAGTATTCCCTTTTCGATGTTCATTAGCTTTTTAGTGCTTAGTGCCTTAGGAGTGAGTCTTAACTTTATTGTATTATTCTCTCTTATCCTTGCTTTAGGGATGCTGGTGGATAATGCCATTGTAACCATCGAAAATATTTACCGACTCTATGCCGATGAAGGTTATTCTGCCTTCGAAGCAGCTCGTCAAGGGGTAGGTGAAGTGGCCGTGCCAATTATCAGCTCTACCGCCACTACCTTAGCCGCATTCTTTCCGCTATTGTTTTGGGATGATATTATCGGTGAGTTTATGGGCTACTTGCCGCGTACGCTCATAATTGTATTAGGATCCTCTCTTTTCGTGGCTCTGGTGATAAACCCAGTTATTGCCTCGGTTTTTATGAAGAAGCAAGATCTTGAGAAGAAGGTTAATAATAAGAAAGCAATTATTTGGACGGCAGTTTTTGCAGTTCTTGGTGTTCTTTTATTAGTGGGTGATAATACCATTTCTGGCAACCTGATGCTTACTATCGCTGGCGGAGTTTTACTTTTTAGTTATATCCTTACGCCTTTGTCGGCTTGGTTCCAAAAGGTTTTACTGCCTCGCTTAGAGCGTGTTTATGCGCGTAGTTTAAAATACTCCTTGAGTGGCATTCGCCCTTTCCTTATTATTTTAGGAACCGTTGTTTTAATGTTTGTTTCCATTGGTTTCTACTTTTCTTCTAACCCTAAAGTAGAGTTCTTTCCGGTGAATGAACCTAACTATATCAACGTCTTCGTTGAGGTGCCTTTAGGGACTGACGTAATTGCCACAGACAGCGTAGCACAGCGAGTGGAAAAAAGGCTAAATGAAGTTTTAGCTCCTTACTCCGACATCGTGGAAAGTATTGTAACTAATGTAGGTGCAGAAACAGCGAGCCAAAATGAGTTCGGCGGCGGTGGTGGAAATAACACCCCCAATAAAGCCCGCATCACGGTTTCTTTTGTGGAGTATGAATTTCGCAATGAAGTACGCACGACTGATGTACAACGTAAAGTAACAGAGGAGCTTAACAACTGGTTGCCCGGTGTAACAGTTAGTGTGGAAAAAGAGAATAACGGTCCACCCGTTGGAAGAGATATTAGCTTGGAGCTTACTGGTAACGACTTTGAAGTTCTCTTGGCTTCGGCAGAAGAGGTGAAAAAGAAGATAGATCGAGCTGGAATTGAAGGTATTGAAAACCTACAAATCGATTTAGAAACAAATAAGCCAGAGCTCTTAGTTAAAATTAATCGCGATCACGCTCGTCGCCTTGGGGTTAGTACGCAGCAAGTGGCCTTAGCTTTACGAACCGCTCTTTTTGGCTCGGAAGCGAGTAAGTATAAAGAAGGTGAAGACGATTATCCTATTGAGGTTCGCCTTAAGCGCGAGTATCGTTACGATGTGGCAAGCTTAATGAACCAACCGGTAACTTTCCGTTCTCAGGCTAGCGGCAGAATAGTACAGGTGCCTATTTCGGCAGTGGCGAGCTACGAGTTTAATAGTTCTTACAACTCTATTAAACGTAAAGACAGTGAGCGTTTAGTAACGGTATACTCTAATGTGGTGGAGGGTTTCAATAAAACCGAAATCAATAACTCTATAAAGGACATCTTAAAGGACCAAGAATTGCCGCAAGGCTACAACCTTAAATTTGGGGGCTCGCAAGAGGAACAAGCGGAAAGTTCGGCCTTTTTAGTGAACGCCTTATTAATCGCCATTTCCTTAATTACCATTATTCTCGTGTCGCAGTTTAACTCGGCCAGTAAGCCTTTCATCATTATTTTAACGGTACTATTCAGTACCATTGGTGTTTTCCTTGGTTTAGGAATTTTCCAAATGGAGTTTGTGGTAATTATGACAGGTATTGGTATCGTTTCCCTAGCAGGTATTGTGGTAAACAACGGTATTGTATTAATCGACTTTATCGAGTTGAGTCGTAATCGTATCCGCGAAAAGCTTGGCCTCGAAGATAATGAAGAGCTAAATGATTCAGACTTGGTAGAGGCTATTGAATTAGGTGGTATGACTAGACTTCGTCCGGTATTACTTACGGCCATTACTACCGTTTTGGGCTTATTGCCCTTAGCTGTTGGTTTAAACATCGACTTCATTGGTCTGCTAGATAATCGCGGAGCGAATATTTACTTTGGAGGCGATAATGCCATTTTCTGGAGCCCTATGGCTTGGACCGTAATATTTGGTTTGGTCTTTGCCACCTTTTTAACTCTCATAGTTGTTCCAGTTATGTACCTTTTATTAGAACGCCTTAACCGTTGGTTACGGAAAGTGGTAAAATTTGCATAAAGGAGATTTATAATTGATTAGAAACCCCATCGGAAACGGTGGGGTTTTTTATTAGTCTAAAACAAGCGGGCTTATATTTTTATTCCTTACCAAGATTTACCTTTGCCAGC
>CBFHVV010000070.1:0-15776 GCA_965658965.1 Croceimicrobium sp. | reverse complement strand
AAGACCCCAACTTTGAAGAAGCCTTAAAACAGCTTAAGTAAATCCATAAAAAAAGGGACTGTTGTTTAACAGTCCCTTTTTACTCTACATCATTTTATCTGTAACCACTTATAATTTGGCCATTAAAGCTCTCAAGTAATCTTCTTTGTTGCTGGCACTACCTTCTAAAAGCTCTCCGTTTTTAAACACGGCTAAATAGGGAAGATTATCCACCTTACCTGCCTTGCGAGCGTCGGGGTATTTTTCTGCATCCACTTCTAGGAAAACCATACCTGCATTTTCCTCCTCATTGCTTACCCTTTTGTATTTAGGAGAGAATAACTTACAGTTACCACACCAGTCTGCGTAGTACTTTACTACTACTTTTTCGTTTTTTTCTAAAGTCTCTTTAAACTCGGTATCATTTACATTTAGTACTGCCATTGTTTTATTTTTTTGATGAAACAAATATAATATATCTTCTAGCTATTGTATTTAATATTTAATAACGAAATACTATGCATCATCGATAATGCTCACGATAAAGGTAACGGACTATACCATCTGCTAAGCCTTTTTTAGGAACAATCATATTCTCACTTCCCGCCCAAGTCATAGCCGAAGTATAAATTCGTAAAGCATGAGTAATAACATCCGTCCTATCCGGATTCAAATCATAAACAATCATCCTCTCATCATTTTCCAAGGCCAGAAGATCTTCCTTAATTTTTTGCAAGTCCTGCAGAGGCATGTACTCTCCTTTGAGTTTTTGGCTTAACTTAAAAGTTCGGTTTATATTTCCACCCGAGCCCACCATGATTACTTCTGACAAGCCAGCTACATTTTCCTTTATCCACTTCTCCATTTCTTCCCAACGACTTTTTTTAACCAAGCCATTTAGTAAGCGGATGGTTCCAATCTTAAAAGACTTACTAGCGACTATAACCTTTTTGTCAAATAAGGTTAACTCCGTGCTACCGCCTCCCACATCGATATAAAGAAAACTGCCTTCTCTCTCTACTACCGAGCCAAGCATATCACTACTAAAGATCATCCGAGCCTCTTCTTTACCGCTTATAAGCTCGATGTTAACGCCTGTCTCTTGGTAAATTTCTTCAACCACCTGCAGGCCATTTTTTGCTTCGCGTAAAGCCGATGTTGCACATGCACGGTATTTTTCTACACCGTGTACCTCCATAATATTTCGGTAAGCAAGCATACCCGACAGTAAGCGCTTTCGGTTTCTAGCGCCTATTTTACCCTCTCCAAAAGCATCAGGCCCTAGCCGTATTGGTAAACGTGTTAATGATGACTTTTTAAAAATAACCTGCTCCTTATTCTCTAGTACATTAGATACTAAACAACGTACCGAGTTGGAACCAATATCAATTGCTGCTAGCTTATGTATTTTCACTACCCTGATTTTAATTGCTTTTTCACATAATCGTGCATGGCATACTGCGAGCGAATTTTCGGCCCTTTTATTTGACGATATTCATTGTCTAGCTTTTCATTATGCCAACGCGATTTTACATTATCCTTCCAAATTATATCAAAATGATCGCGCAATTGCCTTTTTACTTTTTCATCGTAAACTGGCGTGCACACCTCTACTCTGTAATCTAAATTACGAGTCATCCAATCAGCAGAGCCCAAAAAATAGCGTGGGTTTCCCGCATTAGTGAAAATAAAGAGACGAGAATGTTCGAGATAGCGATCCAGAATTGAAATTGCTTCAATATTCTCACTTACACCTTTTACCCCCGGAATTAGAGAACATATACCACGAATAATTAACTTGATTTTCACGCCATAGGAACTCGCTTCGTATAACTTTTCTATCAGTTTCACATCCGAAAGGCTGTTTAGTTTTAACTGGATACCCGCGGGACGCCCCTTTTTCGAGTTATCAATTTCCTTATCAATTAAAGCAATAAATGCTTTTCTAGTATGATGAGGACTTACAATTAGATGCTTGTAGCGCATCACTTTATAATTGTTTCTCAGGAAGTCGAATAACTTTACAGCATCCTTAGTAATACTGGGGTTAGCCGTTAATAAATGATAATCGGTATAAAAACGAGCGGTACTTTCATTAAAATTGCCGGTGCCTATGGAAGCATAATGCCTGATTCCTTCCTCTTCTTCTCGGGTAATTAAAATCAATTTGCTGTGCACTTTTAGTCCCTGCACTCCAAAAATTACATTTACTCCTTCGGTCTGTAATACTTCAGTCCAACCAATATTATTAGCCTCATCAAAGCGTGCTTGCAACTCAATTACCACAGTCACCTCTACTCCATTTTTTGCGGCATTGACTAAGGCAGAGATGATGCGGGATTCATCCGCAAGGCGATACAGTGTTATTTCGATACTTCTAACACGCGGGTCTAGCGCTGCTTCACGCAAAGTACGAATGATATAACTAAAGTTATGATAGGGCAGGAAGAGTAAAACATCACGTGTTTTAAGGACTTCTAGAATACTGCGATCTAAATCTAAATCGGGATGGTTATAAACTGGGAAACGTTCAAATTCCAATTCAGGATTACCTAAATCTGGAAATTTTATTAGGTCCTTCTTATTGTGGTAACGTCCACCCGGTATCAGGCTATCAAAATTATCTAAATCAATACGGTCTATTAAAAAGTTTAAGACGTCAGGTGCAATTTCTTGATCGTGTACAAAGCGAACGGGATCGCCAATTCTACGATTCTTAACCGAACTGGTCATCTTTTCCAAAAAGCCCTTCGATACGTCATCGTCTAAATCTAACTCGGCATCTCTAGTTATTTTTATGGTATGCGCTTCAATCTTTTCAATATTAAAAATGAAAAGGATATAATTAAGGTTGTAGCGAATAAGGTCTTCTAAATACATTAGGTATTGCTTGCCATAGCGTGGCAGCTGTACAAATCGGCCCACCAGATCGCTGGGAACCTCAATAAGCGCAATCCGCGGCTCCGTTTCTCCCTGTAAATACATGCGAATAGCTAGGTAGATGCTTTTATCTCTTAACTCCGGCAGCGGTGCTTTAGGGTCAATCATTAAGGTAAAAACTGTCGGGCTAACCTTATCCACAAAATATTTGCGAACAAACTCTTGCTGGCCTGCGGTTAATTCCTTTTCGTTTACAAATTCAATATCATGTTGGGAAAGCTCATCTACTAAGGTTGTATTTATTTCTTGACTGCGAGCTTGAAGCTCTTTTACTTTTTCAGAAATTTCTTGAAGAACATCACCTGGCTCTCTCTGGCCCAAACGCAATTGCTTCTTGCTGGTCATCTGCGCCAAGCGCTTCATACTTGCATATCGCACTCTAAAAAACTCATCCATATTACTGGAGTAGATGCCCAAAAAACGGAGTCGCTCAATTATGGGGTTACTTTCGTCTAAAGCCTCTTGTAAAACTCTTTCGTTAAAAGCCAGCCAAGAAATATCGCGGGCTATAATATGCTGGGGAACGGATGCGATCACTTGTTTATTCTGCGTTTAGGAAAGTCAAAAAATAGCAATTCTGCTTTAGTCTCAATTTCGGACCAATGCTCCACATCAAATTTCAGACAGGCCACGCCCGTAGTCGGAACATTGTCTATAATATGGTCAATACAATGATTAACGAAGGTGGTGATAGTAGGGTTATGACCAAAAAGAAAGACAGCATCATGCTTGTCTTTTAGCTTACGAATAGTCTTAAAAAGGTCCTTCACTTCAGCTTCATAAATCGCCTCTTTCAATTTTATCTGGCCATAAGGGTATTGCAAATTTTTGGCAAATATTAAGGCGGTATGTAAGGCTCTTGTAGCTGGACTGGAAACGATGAGATCGGGGGTGAAACCTTGCTGCCTCATCCACTGGGAAGTGTTATAAGCATCGCGAACGCCACTACCTTTTAAAGGGCGATCGAAATCGTCTACTCCTTCCTCCAGCCATGAAGACTTAGCATGTCTAATCAAATAAAGCTTTTTCATGGCTCTTCATTAATATTTAGCGCTGAAATTAGCTAAAAGTAGGGAGCTAATGAAGGAAAGAATAAATATTTAAACAAGATTTAATTTTAGAAGAGGGAGCCTAATACTTTGGCCTAAGTAAAATAGATCATCCATTAGATGCTAATCAGTTTAGAATAAAACATAAATAGCAATCAACCTATTACCATGATATTTTTAAAACTAAACCATCATGCCTTACTAGTGCATCGTGGTTTAGTATAATTTTCGCTACTCGTAATTGAGGCCGAAGGACCATCTAATGAAAATGCGCAGAATTTGAAATTTAGACTTCGATTGCTTATTTCTAGCTCGATGTCATCCAATCTTCTGAATTTTTAAAGCTAAAACTAGGTTTTCAGTATAACTTTACTCCTCCGCTTTTGCGGCTTGCCAAAATTTCTCCAACTCAACTAAGCTGTAATCTGCCAATGCCTTCTCGGCTTTTTTAGCTTCCCCTTCCATAAACTGGAAACGTTTAATAAACTTTTTGTTCGTGCGCTCTAAGGCAGATTCAGGATCAACTTTTAAAAAGCGGGCCACATTAATCATTGAGAAGAGAAGGTCTCCAAACTCATTTTCTATTTTTCTAGCATCTCCATTCGCAATTTCGACCTTAAGCTCTGCTAACTCTTCCTCCATTTTTGCTAGTACCTGACTACTCTCATCCCAATCAAAGCCAGCGCCGCGTGCTTTTTCTTGAATACGAGTGGCCTTAACCATTGCGGGAAGAGATTTTGGCACTCCTTCAAGCACCGACTGTTTGCCCTCTTTTAGTTTTAGTGCCTCCCAGTTGGCTTTAACCGTCTCCTCATCCTCCGCCACCGTATCACCATAAATATGAGGGTGACGATGAATTAATTTTTCCGCTATAGAATTCAAAACATCGGCCATATCGAAAGCTTCTTTCTCCTCTCCTATTTTGGCATAAAAAACCATATGTAGGAGAATATCGCCAATTTCCTTTTTTACTTCAGGAAGATCTTCGTCTAGAATAGCATCACCCAATTCGTAGGTTTCCTCAATAGTTAGAGGCCTAAGGGTTTCCATAGTTTGCTTTCTATCCCAAGGACAGCCAGCCCTAAGATCGTCCATTATATCTAATAAACGACCAAAGGCTTCCATCTTTTCCTGTCGCGTATGCGCCATTATTCGCCCTCTTTTGCGTCTTCTTGTGCTTGCGCTGATGCGTCTTCCACTTCTTGAATTAACATATCCTTGGCATGTAGCATATTATACCAAGTAAAAAGCTTTTTAAGGTGGCTAGGATAAACTCTTTCTTGATCAAAGTCTGGAAGGATTTCTTCCATATATGCCTTTAACTCTTCGTTATTAGCCTTTTTAGCTTCAATGGCTAACCCACCCTCTTCTTTATCATAAACTTTGTCAAAAATTTCTGATAAGGGCACCTCCTCTTCATAAGTATAGATAGCAATATCACTTAAAGCACTCACTTCGGCTCTTTGCGAAACTGGCATTCTTTTACCGTCAATTAATGACTCTACCAATACTCCCTGACGAGTAGCTTTAATTAGTTTGTAAAGACCTGGCTTTCCGCCAATTGATAAAATTTCGTCTAATTTCATAATTTTCTATTTTTCCGCATTTTCTGCTTCAACCTTCCACTTTTTCACCATTTCTAATTCGGTTTCTTTGGTGTTAGTAAGAAGATCTAATAAATCTCTTGCATTTTCTGCCATTGGGTTGCTAGGGTACTTTGCAATAAACTTTTTATAGGTTGCTACGGCCAAATCTTTGGAACGCATTTCCTCATAAAATAAAGCTGTTGCCAGCATGGCCTCCGCTCCTTTAGCATGGTAAGGGTAAGTCTTGTAAACCGCTTGAAAAGCTTGGATGGCCTCCTCGTGTTTCCCTTTACTTGCTTTTAAGACTTGAGCCTTCTTAAACAAGTAAACAGCCGTCATACTATCTCTAGGCTTGGCCTCAGCAAATTTATCATATTCAACAATCAAAGCGTTTCCTAAAATTGTATCCATGGCATCTTTAGAGCGCAGTTCCGCTTCTAGTGATTCTATTCGCTCACTATTATTAGCTAACTCTTGCTTGTTTTGTCCACAAGCAACGCTAACAAAAATGATTAAAATTGATACTAAATTTCTCATTTTGCTAAAGGGAATTTCATGCGATATGGCACCTTAATTTGACCTTTAGAGATCTTGGTCAGTTTTTTCTTCAAAATATTCTTCCGTAAGGGACTCAAGTAATCGGTAAAGAGAATACCATCAATATGATCATACTCATGCTGAATTACTCTTGCTCTTAGGCCGTCGTAAACCTCCACCTGCTCCTGCCAGTTCTCGTCGAAGTATCTTATTTTGATGCGCTCTAGTCGATCAACATCGCCTCTAATGTCGGGTATACTAAGGCAGCCTTCATTAAAAACAAATTCTTCGCCGTCCTCTTCCTCTATCCAAGCATTTATAAATACCTTCTTAAAATCACGTAGCTCTTCCGTTTCTGGATCTTCCTCATCTACAAACGGCGTTGTATCCACTATAAAAAGGCGGATAGGCAAACCAATCTGCGGTGCAGCAAGGCCCACTCCCTGAGCATTATACATGGTTTCAAACATGTTCTTTATCAATGAGTCTAAGTTCGGGTAATCTTTAGTAATTTCTTCCCCTTCCTTTCTCAATACTGGATCGCCGTATGCTACTATCGGTAGTATCATGATTACAATTTGCGGCAAAAGTAAGGATTAGTGCAAGGATTTCGCCAAAGCATATAAATAATCATAGGGACTATCTATTTTGCATGAAGTCCTCAAGAATAATGGCAGCACTTACTTTATCCAAAGCGCCTTTTTCGCGGCGTTTTTTCTTTTTCATTCCGCTCTGCACCAAACTCTTCATCGCCATTTTACTAGTGAAGCGCTCGTCTTGGCGATGGATAGGTAATTGAGGAAAAAGCACTTTCAATTTTGTTTCCCATTCTAAAACTAGGGCTGAATTATCGGATGCACCACCATCTAAACCGAGTGGATCTCCAATAACAATAGCTTCTACCTCTTCTTGTTTAAACCAATTTAGTAGGTAAGCTTCTAATTCTTTGGTTGCAACTGTCTCGCGGGGAGAGGCAATTATTTGCATCGGATCTGTTTCAGCAATCCCCGTTCGTTTTCCGCCGATATCAAGAGCTATTATCTTCGCCAATCTTTTACTTTTGCGCAATATTATCAATATAATGACAAACTACGCGAGTTTAATAGAAGAAGCTTGGGAAAACCGAGCCTTATTAAGTGAAAAAAAATATTTAGACGCCATCGAGGCCACAATTGAAGAAATTGATAAAGGTCGTCTTCGCTGTGCTGAACCTACTGAAAATGGCTGGCAAGTGAATGAGTGGGTTAAAAAGGCGGTAATCCTCTATTTCCCCACGCGACAAATGGAAGAGTTTGCAGCGGGACCAATGCAGTTTCACGATAAAATTCCGCTTAAGTCAAATTACAAAGAATTGGGAATTAGGGTAGTACCCCATGCCGTTGCTCGTTATGGAGCTTTTATTTCTGCTGGCACCGTATTAATGCCTAGCTATGTAAATATTGGCGCTTACGTAGATGAAGGAAGCATGGTAGACACTTGGGCTACCGTTGGCAGCTGTGCGCAGATAGGCAAAAACGTTCACCTCTCGGGAGGCGTTGGCATTGGGGGCGTTTTAGAGCCTGTACAAGCTAGCCCCGTAATTATTGAAGATAATTGCTTTATCGGTTCGCGTTCCATTGTAGTGGAAGGTATCCGAATTGAAAAAGAAGCCGTTTTAGGGGCGAATGTTGTTTTAACTGGCTCTACGAAAATTATTGACGTGAGCGGCAGCGAAGCCCGTGAGATTAAAGGTCATATTCCTTCTCGTAGTGTAGTAATTCCTGGAACATACCCAAAAGAATTTCCCGCTGGGACCTTCCAAGTACCTTGTGCCTTAATCATCGGAAAACGTAAAGAGAGTACCGACAAAAAAACTTCTCTAAACAACGCTCTACGTGAGTTTGGTGTTTCTGTATAGGGCTTATACCTATTTTAAGGGAAGAAACATTTGTCACCTTTTGATCAATTTGGAAAAATTACTTTTGACGAGTAACCAATTACACGCACAATGAAAAAAAACATGGGTAATGCCGATAGAATTATCCGCATTGTAGTAGCTGCAATCGCATTGCTACTTTATTTCACCAATACTGTAACAGGAGGCTTAGGCATCGCTCTACTGGCAATTGCAGGCATTTTTGTTTTGACCAGTTTAATTAATTTTTGTCCACTCTACCGAATTTTCGGTATCAGCACTTGTAAAACTAAATAGTTTCAAGCACTAATAAACTTTAAGGGAGGCCATGGTCTCCCTTTTTTTATGCCCCAAATTTGGCAGAGATGCACAGGCCTTTAAGTCGGTTTACCAAAAAATAGCTTTGTTTTCAATAAATTTGGAAATCACCAAGATGGAGCCATCTCGTAACATTGCGATTGCCCTGAGGTATAGATCGGCAAAAAATTGGGAGGCATGTTAAAATCTTTCGTTCATAAGCTAAAAGAAATAGGATTATTCTTCATTCTTGCAGTGCTAAGTTTACAGGGGTATTCCCAAAGTAGCACTCGCATAGACAGCTTAAAAAACCAGATTCCCTCCCATAAAGATACCGCCCTGATAGAACTATTAGATGAAATTAGTTGGGAGTATAAATACTTGGATATGGACAGTGCTTTTAATTATGCTTATCAAGCCTTAGCGCTTTCTGAAAAAATAAATCTCCGTCAGGCTATTGCAAACTCCTATAACACTTTAGGCAGTAATTTCGAGTTTATTGCCAATTACGATAGTGCCCTTTATTATCATCAAAAAAGCTTAGCCCTAAAACGAGACTTAAATGACCTGGTAGGAACCGCCAACAGTCTTAATAATATTGGGATTATTTATGATGAAAAGGGGCAACATCAAGAATCCTTAAAAAATTATTTCCAAGCCCTAAAAATCTACGAAACCGAAGAGGTCCCATTTGAAAAAGTGCCCATGGTTTTGGTCAATATCGGCATCGTTTACAAGAAAATTGGCAACTACAAAAAGGTATTAGAATACTATCAACAGGCATTAGACATTTATGAAGCACACGACTATCAAGTGGGCATTGTTATTACCAAAGGAAATATTGGCAATACCTTATTACATCTAAAACGGTTTAAAGAGGCGATCGAATTTTCAGCTGAAGCCAAAGAACTTTATAAGCAGCTTCATTATATGCGGTACGTGCCCTATATGGAAGTTCAAATTGCTAATGCTAAGGATAGTTTGCAGGAATATGAAGAAGCACAAGAGCTTTATAAAAAGGCCATTACGAGCTTTAGTGCCGACAACAATAGTCAAGAACTTGCTGATGCGAGAATTGGATTAGCAAATAATTACCTCATCAATAATCTTAACCACAAAGCTAAAAACGAAATAATAAAAGCCTTGTCTATCATAAAAGATAATGGTCTTAAAGATTTCGAGATCAAGGCCTTAGAAGTGCTGCATAAAGCTAATTTTAGATTGTGCAACTACCAAGATGCTTACGAGAATAGTTTGCAATACATCCAGAAAAAGAATGAAGTTTTTAAGAAAGACAAAGTAAAATCGCTGTACGAGCTAGAAGTAAAATATCAAACAGAAAAAACCGAAAAGGAATTACTTTTGGCTAAAACCGAAAAAATAGAGACTGAATTTGCTCTTTCTCAAAGCAAGAATTGGATTTACTTTTTAATCTTTTGTCTTATTGCAGCAGCTCTACTTTTTGTGGTCTTTCTACAATTAAGGAAGCGTAAAGCACAAGAAGAGCAGTTAGAGCAAAAACAAAAAGCCTTTAGTGCCATTGTAGAAGCACAAGAAGAAGAAAGAAACAAAATTGCGCGGGAATTGCACGATGGCGTAGTTCAGCAAATCGGTAGCATTATTCTAAGATCACGTAGCGTTTTCGCAAAAAACAACTTTTTAAAGGAGCCGGAAGCACAAGAGTTTTTATCCAGTTTAGAAAATTCAAATCAAGACCTTAGAACCCTTTCTCATCAAATGATGCCTAGAGCTTTGCAAGACTTAGGGATTACTGCTGCACTCGACGATTTATTTGAATTTAGTTTCTCCTACTCTACCATCAAATACAGTTTTGAACATTTTAATATTGAGGGCCGCTTAGCTCAAAAAATTGAAATTAGCCTTTATCGCATCACGCAGGAATTAATTAATAATATTTTAAAACATAGCCAAGCCTCAGAGGCCTCCTTCCAGCTGTTTAAAAATGATAATTCCCTTATTTTTATCGCTGAGGATAATGGCCTTGGATTAAATTCTAATAAAAGTAAGGAAGGTATTGGCCTCTTAAATATTAAAAGTCGACTGCAACTAATAAACGGCAGCTTCCACTTAGAAAGCTTACCAAACAAGCAAGGTACATTGGCCACTATAAAAATACCATTATAACATGCCGATAAACTTATTAATTGCCGATGATCATCCGCTGATTGTGGAGGGCTTGAAAAATATATTCGAGAATGAGCAGGACTTTCATATCGTAGCCACTGCGAGTAATGGCCTCGAGGCCTTGGAAATTATTAAAAAAAATAAGATTGATATTGCCCTTTTAGACATAAACATGCCCAAGATGGATGGTATTGCTTGCGCTAAAGAAATTAGTTCTAATCATAAAAACGTTAAGGTCGCTGTTTTATCGATGTACCAAGAACCATCGATCACTGCACAATTAATGCGCATTGGAGTAAAAGCCTATGTCTTAAAAACCATTTCTAGCGAAGAGCTGATAATGGCCTTGAACCTAATATACAATGGGAAGGAGTACTTTAATATTGATGTTACAAAAAACTTAATCTCGAATTCCAACTCCTCTGGATTTCAAACTTCCACAAATAACTCGCCTCTTCTCCATAGCCTCAGTGCCCGAGAAAAAGAAATATTAATTTGTATTGCGAAAGGATTAAGTAATGTGCAAATCGGTGAAAAGCTTTTTATTAGTTCCCGCACAGTAGATACTCACCGAACTAATATTATGAAAAAGCTTGACCTTCATAATATCGCTTCACTAATACGCTTTGCCTTTCAAAATGGCTTAAGCTCTTAAACAAAGTAAAATTGAGGCTATTGCTATGGCTGATAATTTCAATTAAACTCCGGTAAAGAATGGACTCTAATCAGCGAGAATTTGTCAGTAGGTCGAAAATAGATGAGCCAAAATTATTTAAAGGCCTCCATTTGTAATAAGGTCAAATTGCTTATTTGCAAATCAAAATAGCTCACTACCTTAGCTTTCTATGGAAATGATCGCCGAGACCAAAGCCTTTTTAGAAAACACAAGTCTAATTAGCTATAATTCAAAAGAATATAGTCGAATTAGTTTCCAGAGTCTAGAGGAGATTCAAATCAGCCCTACAGCCGATAAGGTTCATTGGATTAACACCTACGGTATGGGGTATCGGGAAATTGTAAAAAACCTGATACGCAATAACAAGCTCGACGACTTTTTATTGAAGCTCATTAATGATGATGAGCATCGTAATAAGGTGATTGAGCTAGATAATGTCGTTTTCTTCGCCGTACAAGTATTAATCAAAGGAGAAAAAGAACTCGCCTTTGAACAGATGATTTTTATTGCCTCCAATAATTTTGTGTGGAGTATCCAAGAGCGTCCTGGCGATTATTTTGAGTGGATTAGAGAAAGATTAGGTAGTAATTTTGGCATTAGTCGAAAAAAGAATGCAGGTTACCTTCTTTTTCTATTAATCGAATCGATAATCGATAATTATCTAGAAACCTATAGCCAATACGAAGAGCAAAGTGATTTATTATTGGACGATGCTGATATAAAGCCCACGCCAGCATTTACAGCCATGGTAGAAAGCCGCAAGCAAGAACTCTTTAATTTTAAAAAAGCCGCCACTAGCCTACGAAATACTATTGTTAAGCTAGAGAAGGTGGGGCTCTATCAACAAAAATCTAAATACTTCAGCGAATTGAAAGAGCAGGTTAATAATCATATAACTGATATAGATTTTGACTTACAAGAGCTCGAAAGTAAAATTAATTTAATTTTTAGCATTCAGGGACATCGGCTAAATGAAGTAATGAAAACCTTAACGATTCTCTCAGTAATCTTCATTCCCCTCACTTTTTTAGCAGGCATTTATGGGATGAACTTCCGCCACATGCCCGAGCTTGAAACGCAAAACGGCTACTTCATTCTTCTAGGCGTAATGGTGCTAATAAGTAGTGCAAGCATCTGGTATTTTTACAAAAAAAAGTGGTTTTAGGAAATACCCAAAACCACTTTTAATGCAACTATTAAAATTAAAAATTACTTTCTTATAAATTTTTGTTGACCAAGCATTTCTCCCTTACGGTAGATGCGCAACAAATAAAAGCCTGGTGCTACATCTGAAATATCCGAAGAGCTCACACTAGCATCAAAATTACGAACTAGCTTTCCTTGCGCGTCTACTAATACTATATCATCTACTTCGTCACTAAAAGTGTAATTTAAGGTATTCCCAGAATTCGGGTTTGGGAAGAATTCGAAGGTAAATGCTTCTAAAGCTTGCTGCTCCTCATTTCCAATTCCAAGCGGGTTTAAGTGAAACTTATACATGGTGTTCGGATAACTTGAAAACTGGCGGTTAAAGCCACCCATAAAATAAATAGTATCATTAATTACAAAAGAACCAGGTGCCCATAAACTTCTACCCGGGTGAGAAGGGAGCTGGGTCCAGGTATCGTTAGCAGGATTATAACGCCACATTTCACCCGTAGACATGAAGCTGTGGTTATCGCCATCGCCACTTAAAACATAACCGTAACCTTGATTGGAAAACTGTGTTCCTGCTACTCTAGCCTCTCCAGGAAAGTCGGTCATTGCTAACCAATTATTGTTTACCGTATCCCACTTGTACCAGTCATCATAAATTATTTGACCGCCGTGTCCCATTCCAGAGAAAACCTCTTTACCAATGGCAAATTGGAAGGGGTGGTGACGCGAGCTGGCTGGAATATCTGGTAGTTGTGACCAAGAATCCCCTTGAATGTCATAAACCCAAAAGTCTTTGAGGTCACCACTATTATCGTTTCCTAAACCCACATAAATTTTACCATCAGCTGCCATCATAGATGGGTGGCGACGAGCAGCTCCTGGGCATGAAGCCAATTGAGTCCATTGGTCATTCTGTGCATCGTAAGACCATAGATCATTGAAATACTGTGTATTAGAAACACCAAAACCAACGTAGGCTAAACCTTGATACTCGGCTCCAATAGCAAATGATCTTGCCCCTCCAGGAAAATCGCCAAGGGTGGCCCAAATATCTGCTACGGGATCATATCGGAAAAAGTCATCAGTTAATGATCCGAAATTATTAGTCCCTGTTAGCATATAACCATAACCATTAAGGGCAAAGGTTACCGGATGGTGACGAGGACTAGGAATCGTACCCGCTGTTATCCAAGATTGCGCAGAAAGGGATGTCGTTAAGCCTAGTATTAATGCAAGTAGACTTGTTTTTAGTAAGTGTTTTGTCATGCAGAGAAAAACTTTAAATTGTAATAAATGTTCACAAATCTAATGTTTAAACATTTATTACAGCAATCATTCTCATTTTTAAGCACTTCGGGACAAAACTAAAAACAGATACCGAATGGCTTCGTGCTTTACAATAGAATTAGTGAGCCCCAATACTGGCGTGGTACAGAAATGCTATACTAGCTAAGATTACTAAGATTAAACTAAAGATCACTAGAAATTTCTTATTTAACCAAAGGGACAAGCCTGTTAAACCAAAAATCCCAAGAAATAGGTAGCCCCAATACAAGTGCACTAAAGCAAATAGTTCTGGGCTTTTGTAAAAGTAGGCTTGGGTAGTCTCTTCCCCAAAAGCATAGAACTCGGTGCGGTTCATTTTACTGACCAAAAACCATTGGCCCAGGTTAAAAAGAGTCATAAAAGCACTTAAACCTATTGCTAGTCCTTTTATTATTTTAGTTTGCTTTGTTTTCCTTGTGGTTTCAGTCATTTGCTGATCATCTTTTATTATGATTTATTTCAAGTACTAAACCATCCCAAGCCAAAGAGTGTTTTTTGGCGAGCTTCGCTTGTACGTCTTGATGCAAACCCATTTGATGACTGATATGCGTAAAATAGCTTTGATTTACTGCCAAAGTATTTGCTAGTTCCATGGCTTCTTCCAGATTAAAATGCGAATGATGTTTCTCCTTCCGTAATGCGTTTATTACCAGACTATTTAATCCTTGTAGTTTTGCCATCTCACTGCTGGGAACTCTATTCGCATCGGTTATATAAGCGCAATCGCCTACTCTAAAACAAGTTACCGGCAAATTGGCATGCCATAAAAATAGAGGCAGAAAGGTGATATTGCCAATTTGAAAGCTATCGGATGGAATTCTCTCAAAAGTGATTTGCGGTATCCCGGGATAATCTGCATGCTGAAAGATATACGAATATTGTTCCCTAATGCGGCGTTCTACTCTTTCGGTGCAATAAATGGGAATACTATGCTTTTGAATAAAGTTTATTGCTCTTAAGTCATCTATTCCAGCGGTATGGTCTTGATGCTCATGCGTTATTAAGACCGCATCTACATTCAAAACCTCAGCCCGTAAAAGTTGATAGCGCATATCTGGACCACTGTCTATAAGTACTGTGGTGCTATCCGATTGCACTATTGCGGAGCTGCGTAATCTCTTATCTTTCGCATCTACCGAAGTGCAAACAGCGCAATTACAACCAATAACCGGCACCCCTTGTGAAGTGCCACTTCCTAAGATCTTCAAAGTCATTTTCACAGGGTAAAATTAGACTAAAACTTTTAGGGATTTAAGGATGTAGAAGAATTTAGAATCCTACTTTTGTGTGGAATTAATAGCTAAATCGCTAAATTATATGGAACGTCTCGTTCTCTCTACCGCCCAGAAATCACTGAAGGTAAATCTCAATGAAAACATTTACGGAACCTTTGCCGAAATTGGCGCAGGCCAAGAGGTAGTCCGTAATTTTTTTCGTGTTGGCGCCGCATCTGGAACCGTGGCAAAGGCCATGAGCGCCTATGATAAAAAGTTTTCGGATGCCATTTACGGGGTAGAAGAAGATGGCCGTTATGTTACAGAAGCTCGTTTACGTAAAATGTTAGACCATGAATATGGTTTAATGGAAGAGCGTTTAAAACGCGAACGTCACCCACAGAGGTGTTATTTTACCTTTGCCAATACTGTTGCTACTATCAATTTTACGCGGAAGTTTAAAGGTCATGGATGGATGGGAATCCGCTTCCAGTTAAGTCCAGACCAAAAGCCTAATGATGTACTTTTTCATGTGCGCATGAAGGAAGAAGATGCGGCTTTGCAACAAGAAACAATCGGCGTGATGGGAGTTAACCTTATCTACGGCGTTTTTAATGTTCGCAATAACCCCGAAGAGCTACTTAAATCGCTTTACGACAATATTGCCCGTTATAAAATGGAAATCGACATGATCCATTTTGAGGGACCAGAATTTGCTGATGTTGACAATCGCTTGATGTCTTTACGTCTCCTGCAATATGGAATGACCGATGCAGTGATTTTTGGACCTGAAGGCAATAATATTTTACCAGCTGCCCTCCTCTACAAAAAGAATATCCTTACCGTGCGTGGAAGTTTCCGTCCGGTTACTAAAGTTAATATGGATATGATTAGTAAAGCCCGCAAGAGCTTTATGCAAGAGCGCAAAGTAATACCCGAAAAAGTAGAAGTGCTTTTTGAGATTACCCTTAACAA
>CBFHVV010000069.1:0-15937 GCA_965658965.1 Croceimicrobium sp. | reverse complement strand
GGTATTGGTATTAACCAACTGTAAGCCCGTAACCGCATAAGAGTTGGTAAGCATTATTAACTCACTGATATTGAAATTTTTGTAGAATAAGTTATTATAGGCATGAATACTAATATCATTGAGAGAGTGTCCATTAGATTCCATCGCAAATAGACTGGGATAATCAGGATTCGTAGACCAAACATTATTATCTACGAAAGTGTTATTCACTAAGTGTATTTCTTGAGTTCCTAGGGTCAAGTTTGTAAATCGGCCTAATACAGCGCCGCTAGCCTGAGCGAAAGAGGCCGTGGTATTACCTTCAAACAAGCAATTGGCAATTATCCCCTTACGGTTTGTTGAATAAGTGCCCGTTAATCGGTACTCAATGTTAAAATATTGATTCACGTTATTGCGAAAAATTGAGTTGGTGACGCTAAACTCCGCATCGGCATAGCTGCTGTAAAACAGTATGGAGGCGCGATCCAAAGTACGGTTGTTCTCGAAAATACAGTTGTTGATTTTCAATGCTCTTTGACCAAAAGCACAAGAGATGCCTCCTGCACTGCCATTCGGGGCATAAGCACTGGTGATGGTTAGTCCATCAAAAACAACCTCCGCAGTATCGCCGAAGCCTATGCCCGCACTAACATCAAAAATACGAGGGGCATTATCGGAATAAGTTCCACTACTATCGTTGCGATTAAAGTCTCCAGAAAAAATGGTTCGGTATAGTTCAGGATTGCGCTGACCTAAGGAAGATTCGGTACCATTAAAGCCCCCGTAAATCTTTTCGGCATAAGATATTAATAAAGGTAATGAATTGTTTTTGGGAGTATAAACCCCTTCGGCTACCCAATATTGGGCGCCCACCATATTAACATTAGTATACTCTAATGCTGTTTGAAAATCGGTGTAGGCATTGGCCCATGATGTTCCATTATTGGCGCCCGTTGCATCGGCATCAACATAAATCGTGTCTTGTGCCGAAACATAAAAACTTAAAAATAAAGCACTTAATAGTAATGCTATTCTCATAACTAATTGAATAAAGGGTTTCTGATTTTAATTCGACGACGAAATTAGCTAGTCACCCTCAGGCCTACTTTTATATTTGAGCAGTGGCAATTTTTCTTAAGGAACGGATTTAATAAACTTGACATAAAGTCAAAACCTCAGCCAAAGGCCAAGAATTTATAGCATTGTTCCGCTTCGCCCCTCACAAAAAACCCTTCTTGCACCTGATTTGCTTTCTTGGCCCGCCTAAAATCACAGCCTCCTTAGCTATAAAGTTTAAATTAGCCTTTTCTCTTTGCAGGGAAACCATGAAAAACCAAGGGCTAGCAAAATATTTTTCTTCTAGAGCGAATCAGAACTAAAAGGACCCTTTCATATTAATGCAGAAGTGATATGACCGCACAAAAGAAAACAATGCTTTGGGGAAGTTTAATAATCCTTATTGGCTTAGCGATTGCTCACTTTGGGCAGCTTTGGTTAAGCTTAGGACTGTTTTTTTCCTTGCCACTGGTTTGGTTTAATTCTAAAAAAGAGAGGCCCCAACTTTTAGTTGATTTGCTCCTTTTAAGTATTCTCTTCTTCGCCCTTTTACTACTCCTAGCTTGGCTAAGCTATTTCCCTATAGAAAGCAAACTTTTGCAATCCACTGGACTAGGCCTTAGTGGTTTATGCTACTATTTTGTGGCTGCCTACCGCTTAAAAACCATCGCCTTAAAACCTACAAACATGCTCTTAGTATTCCTTAGCACTGCATTGGCCTACTACCTTTCATTCTACTTAAGTAATGCTATTTTTGATAGCCAAACCGTGCCCCTGCGTTCTGCTAAGCGTGAAGCCATACAAATGGTCTTAATTTTACTGAGCACCAATTTTAGTATTAGTCTTGCCATAAAAGAAGATAGCCATGCATAGCTGGAAATCCATACTTCTGAGCTGCGCCTTAAGCTGCGCATCTAGCCTACAAGCGCAAAAAGGGCCCACCAAAAACCTAGACTCCATTGCTAATTGGCTATCCACTTACCAGGAGTCCGAATACAACAACCTTTTGCTCATTATCGATAGCCTACGCTTGGATTCTAGCGCCTTAAGCAGTCGATATTACCAGCACCAACTGGGTAATTTCTACTATTTAAGTGCCCAATTCGATTCTGCTTATACGGCGTATCAAAGGGCGGCTAAAATTGCTTCCGCAGAAGGGGACCAAGGCAGCCTTAATGCTCTTAAAAATAATATTAGTGTTAGTTTAATAGAGCTCGGAAGGATTCCAGAGGCAGCCAGCCTAATGACCGAGCTCTTAAAAATTCGCAAAGGGGAAAAAGATACGGCCCGTTATCTTTCCACCTTGGGGAATCTCATTGAAGCCTATCAAATATTGGATAACGATGAAAAGGTTAATCAGCTCTTAGAAGAAAGCACCGCACTTGCGCTAGATTCACAACGATTTGCAAGTCCTTTAAAACGCATACACAATTTAGCCTATTTCCAAAGTTATAAAGAGGAAAATTACGCCACTGCCTTACTGCATTTAAAAGGCCTAGAGCGCTGCAACAGCATCTCGTATAGCGAAAAAACCGAAGGCGAGTTAAGATTGGGACTAGGACGTGTATACAATAGACAGAAAAACTTTAATGCCGCACGAGAGCAACTAGAACAAGCCAGTGAAATTTTTAGAGCTTCTAACTACCTCGGCGGTTTAACCGCGGCCTCCTTTGAACTTGCCGAATTGGCTATGGAGACCCAAAGGCCCCAAGAGGCCCTTAACTTTTACCGAAGGGCTCTAAACTTAGCCATTGCGCCAGACATGAAAATGACAGCGCTAAAGGGCCTCGTCAACGCCTACCAAAGTGCCGGTGAATTTGAAAAGGCTTTTTTAAGCTTGTTGCAAGTCCAAACCATTAAGGATTCACTACAAAGTCTTGAAGTGCAAAAAGCGGTGCTTGAAATTGAAAGTAAATACCAATTACGCGATAAAGAAAGTACAATCGTACAATTAAGTAATGAGGCGAAAATTGCCGAGCTAGAGGCGAAACGCCTGAACTTATACATTTGGAGTGGTGGTGCTTTCGCCTTGCTTATTATAGCAGCTTTAATATTTTTCTATCAAAACCTAAAACTTAAACGTCAGCAAGAAAGCCTAAAACAAGAATTAGACAAACAGGCTTTAAATAATGAAAAGCAAGAACTACAAATTCAACTTTTCCGCTCCCAAATTAATCCCCATTTTTTCTTCAATACGCTTTATGCCATTCAAAGTTATGTGCTGAATAACGAGCCCGTACAATCTAGTCGTTACCTCGGGAAATTTGCACGTTTAATGCGCTCGGTTTTAGAACTGAACGAAAATGCCTTTATCAAGCTGGAAAAAGAACTAGCGCTGCTTCACGATTATTTGGAGCTAGAAAAGCTTCGCTTTGAAGAGAAGTTTGATTATCAATTACAGTGTAGCGAAGAATTAAAGAGCCTTAGTATTCCAACCATGATTTTACAACCTTTTGTGGAGAATGCTATTGTGCATGGTTTTACCGAAATTAGTACTGGAGGACAAATCTGCCTAAGCGTAAAGCAAGAAAATGATTTTTTGGTAATTGAAATTGAAGATAATGGTAAGGGCTTTAAGGAAAATAAAAGCCCCCAAAAGCCTGGTAAACGCTCTATGGCATTAAGTCTTATTCGTCAGCGCCTACAGCTTCTTGCGCAAGCCGATGGGGTAAATTATCGCTTTGAAATCTTTAAGCTCCGTGAAACGGCAAACAGAGCAGGCACTCTAGTTCGTTTGCATTTGCCGCTAAATAATGCTTAATTTTTGAGGATTACCACTCTTGGTTCCTTGAACAAAATACCGTGATTGTTTAACTTGCGCAGAAGGGAAAATTATGTTTAAGACTATAATCGTTGACGATGAAAACAAAGGTAGACGAAGTTTACAGCGTCTTTTGGAGCTTTTAAAGGCCCCTGTTGAAATTCTCGATACCGCCGCCTCTGTTCAGGAAGCCATTAGCAAAATAGACGCTTTGAAACCTGACTTAGTATTTTTAGACATCATGCTTCAGCAAGGCACTGGGTTCGATGTATTGGAGAAAATAGAGCACACTAAATTCCACCTAATTTTTGTAACCGCCTATGATCAATACGCACTGCAAGCTTTTCGGTATTCAGCTATTGATTACCTCACCAAACCGCTCGATCCCGACTTATTAGAGGAGAGCTTACAACGTTTAAAAGCCGTACCAAAAAACGAAGAGCTCAGTCCAAAGTTAGAGGCCCTAAAAACCAATCAAAAAAACCTTGATAAATTAGCCCTTCACGATGCACAGGGCATTCAGTTAGTGCGCGTGAAAGACATTCTTTATTGTAAGTCTCAAAATAATTACACCGAGTTTCACCTAGTAGACCAAAAGCCTATTCTCGTATCTCGTACGCTTAAAGAATTTGACGAACTCTTAAGTCAGAATAACTTCTTTCGCGTTCATCAATCCTACCTGATTAATCTCAATCGAATTACTCAATACCTAAAACAAGACGGAGGTTATGTAAAAATGGAAGATGGCACCTTAATTACGGTTTCACGCCGTAAAAAAGAAGAGCTGCTTAAACTGTTTAACTAGGGAGGGGAAAAGTATAATTGCATGATTAAGCAGCTCTTTTTTAGATAAAATATCCGCTTGAATACTATTCGTCTTCTTGTTTTTTTAGTTGTCGATACTTTGCTGCGCCCAAGGCCGCACCCGAAGCCAAAAGAATACTTAAGCCTCCATCTATTGGCGCTCCATTAGGCTGGTCTGGCATGCTAGGCTGGGCATAGGTGATAGTACAGACTGCGAAAAATGCGAGAAGAGTATGTATTGTTTTCATAATTAGCTTTTTTAAACCTTTTATTTACCCAAAGAATTTTGGCTGAAGGCAGAATCAATGCAAAATCACCTTATAGCTACGATTCAATTCCTCAATTTTTACAATTAAAAAATCGTAACTGTTACTGGTCTTAGGACTTATGGCAAACTGACTATCCCCTGCTTTTTTATTTCCACGATAGATTGTTTGACCTTGTAGGTTCATCACGCTAAAGCTGAGAGCTTCTGGGGGAAGCTTGGAGAAAAGCACAGTCCCTTCGTTTAGAGACCAGAATATATTGTGGGAAGCAATCTCGGCTTGACCCACTTCTTTAGCACGCAGGTAAAGCACGAATCGCCCTTCTATATTAGTAGCTTTATGACTAAAACTATAGTCCTGAAGATCAATACGGTGATCAACATTTAGAAGCTCGTCGCGTAAATAAACCTGATAATCAAAAGCATTTTCCACCTCTAAAGAAATCGTAAAAACACTATCTTCTGGGGAGCTAAAACCCAAAGGCACACCCTTTAGAAGGTCCTTACTGCTCAAGCTATTAATCGCTGTCTTCTCCCCAGCTGCTAAGCTGTAAAAGTTTAAATAGTCTGCAGCATTTTTAAGCTTCACTGCATCATAAGCCTCTTCAAACTGGGCGGTAGCCAGGGGATGAATTACAAAGTAGCATTGGTCGCTTTGAGCGCTGGAGCCACCTCTTACCTGCAAGCTGAAATTAAGAGTTGCATTGGTTTTTGATATAAAATGACCTTCACCAATTACCCTTCTTGATGGATCAAAACTAAAACTTTGTGAGGGCGAATCTACCCGAATAAAAAAGCCTTGCATAGGTGCCAAATAACGTGCCTGTGCATCTCCTACATCTAATTGCGTATTGTATTGTTTATAGCTAGCTCCATCCCACACATAAATTGTTTTATAAGAACCTGGCAAGCTTTGGTTCTTGGTATCATAAACCGCATGATAAGGATTGGCTAGCAAATTCCATCCATCGGTTATAGCAGAAGTATAGGCGTTAAAGCTTGGGACATTTGTATAGCCTAAGCTTTCCGTTTTTTGGCCAAGCACAGAGTCTAGATTACCCTGAAAGGAAAGGATGCTGGGGAAGCTATCTACTAAAAAGTTTCCTGATGCATTTTCGCCCGCTGCCACCACATAACCCTGGCCTGGGCCGATGAAGGCTGCAGTGTCGCTAGGGCTCACCCAATTTCCAGCATTGGCGTCCCAAGCATAAATACTGGCTCCAGCCCTGCCCGCAACGATATGCGTTCCGGGATTGGCCAAATCTGCAATTTTAGTTTGCATTGGCACCCCTAAATGAAACCAACGAACAGCCGTGTCGGCCGCATCTAAAAAGGCCATTTGAATAATATTAGAATTGCCACTCACTCTATTCTGGATTAGCTGACCGTACTTTCCGCTTGTATCTGCCTGAAGAGTTATCGTTCCTTCACTATTTAAGAGTGAGTCTATTTGTAAGCCTGCGCCTGGCAAAATGGTAAGGCTCGCTTCGCGGTGCATGATAAACTCTTGCACCTGCCAAACCGTATCAATAACAGGGTTATTTACCCTGGGGGATATAAAAACTTTAGCCGAGGCCCCTGGTACTGAATTGCCACTCCAATTTGCCGGTTTGCGCCAATCTGAATCCAGGCTTCCAAGCCAACCCTGTCCATCAAACTCATAACAACCGTGATCACGATTTACATTAGGCCGTTCTCTATTTAAAATATCTACGCTAAGATTCCCAACTAAGGTAGCATTGTTTTTAGCTGCCGCATTCATAACCAAAAGCTGTTGATTATCGGCAAACTGAGGATCTATAAACTGTGAATTTGCGTCGCTAGCGATTACCCCCTGCAAAGCGGCTAAATTAGCATGAGTCGCTGTTCCCGCATTAGTTTCTACCTTAAAAGGACTGGCGGCACTGGAATAATAAATATTATAATCATTATCGGGAAATACCGCTGGATTATCTAAACTACTAGCGCTAAAGCAATAACCATTATCATTAACAATTATATTATTGCGGGCCACCCAGCCATTGGTCATAAAAGAATTATCTAAGCCAACATAGGCACTATTATTTCCGCCTACCTTAATAGAATTATGGTAAACCTGAACATTTTCAACCGCAAGACTTAAAGCCGCTCTTGCCCCCGCAGTACTTTGAATGGATATTTCATTATTCCAAATTTGCCCAGGGTTTAAAGCCGAACCGGTACTAAAACTCCAACTGTAAATCGCATAGTAACAGTCGCCAGTACTATTAATTATTTGATTGCGACTAATTAGAAAAGGGTGATCGCCAAACCGGATCCCCGAAAAGGAGCCGCTGCTTCCTAAGATTAAATTTTCCGTCACATGAATCTCGTCGGCAGATCCCAAATCGATGGCAATACGGGTATTTTCGGAAAACTCGTTATTACGAATCTTTTGCACCGAACCAGAGGCATTTACCCCATCTGCACCAGCAATAAACTCGCTCTCTTCAATTAAAAGTGAATCACAATTAGAGCATGAGAAGAGAATATGACGATCTGCAGATGAAGCAGGAGTATTCGGCGCATTAGACACTCCTTCTAGCTCGCAATTAGCTAAAGTAAAATTATTGATTCCGTTTTGCAAGAGAAGAACACCGCCAAAATTAGCCCCCGTATTTTTAAAGCGAAGATCTTTAAACTCTAAATTATCGGTAGTAGAAACCTTAAACACATAATTAGAATCTGCATGCGCCGGATTGTATTGTAAGGTAGGATTGCTACCCATGCCATCGAAGCTAATATGATAAACATCCATACCTTCTACAGCGCCTAGTTCTACCTGCTCTTGATAGCTACCTTTTCCCACTTGAAAGTTAACATCGCAAATAATCCCACGAGCCTCTAAGTCAGCCACTGCGGCGCTAAAGCTCGGGTAATCGTCATTTATTGACTGCCCTATGGAATAATCACCACACATGGGCCTATTAGGAACTGGCGGCGCGGCCGCTGTATCCTTTTGCAGATAGGCATCATAAATTTGGAATACACCACCACGTCGATCTGCAGTGCGAATTTCTTCGTTTAAGGCCGGCTGAATGGAGCGAAAAACGAAGCGCACACCTGCAGCACCTAAATCGCTGAGCAGGGAGTCGCGTACAAGTAAAGCATTTGGGTCGGTTAAACTAGGATTAGGGCTAAAGGGGGTGTAATCGGTATAAGCACCGATGCTATCGAATAGGTAACCAAAACGGTTATAGTTAATTTCCATGTGCAAGTCCGGCATTTGCCCTTTAAATAATACATGGCCATTAAGTACCAATTCGTAATGCGATTGTGGGCTAACGTCTGTGCCATTTACGGCAAACCAAGTTTGGTAAGTACGCGTTTCTAGGGGATCATTCCAGTCCCAGTCTCCTGTGCGCTTATCATTCCCTAGTCCTACTGCCGAAAAACGTAGTTTCAGATCACTAAAATCAAATCCTGCCGCACTTAAAGCCGCAGCCGTTTTAGCAAAACCCTGATATTCTCCTGTCCCCGTAATTCCAGATCCCTGCCCGGCTACGAGGTTTTCATAGTCAGAACTCGCTAAGTAATAATAAGCCGTATCTATGGAAATACTTGGCCAAGCCGTTGGCATATCGTGACCCGTATTTTGAGGTTCACGAGCATTGCCTGTTTGCGTATTAAAACCTACCGCACCTTGTTTTTTTGCGCCCGCGCCTTCTAAACCAATATAATCACTGCTCGGCTTTAAAGAGTCGAGATACCAATGTTCCAAACCATGTTCACTGCTAATCCAAATCTCGCCCTCATCGCTAAATACCATATCCTGATAGCGTGAATGCCGCATCGTACCATTGTTATTATAAAGGTGTTGTGACTTTTTATGCCCGAACAAGTAATAAGTAGCAGGGTTTCCTGAAAACAGGGTGGGCGTTTCATACATCAACTTATAGGTATTTATCTCAGTCCCATTAATGGCAAATAGCCAAAGCTCATTTTCATTGTCAATAAATAGATCTTTAGTGAAACTAGGAAGGTTGGTATAAACATTCTCGAAGCTGTAGCCAGGATAAGACCAACCACGTACAAAATCAGCAATTTGATTAAGAGAGTGAGAAGACCAGTCGCTATTGTCCACGTAGTAATAACCGCCTCCATCTGAACTTATATAAACTCTATTGTCTGCATTACGGCTGGCTACAATATCTTTGGGAACATAAAAGGTCTGGATCGCATTTTTCCAAGGCGCATCGTAGTGTGTCCAGTACTCCCAGGTATTGGTAAGGGGTGTAAATATGCGCACCAAAGAGCTCGTCCCACTAATACTAATTGGATTGCCTGTTACCATCAGCACCCGATTATTAAGGTCATAGTCGAGAGAAAAAACTCTTGTACTACTATGGCTCGCTCCCCCAAAATTAACCACCGGTGGATTATAGGTGGTAAAATTATTCGTTATCGCATCCAACTTAATCAAACCCGTTTGGCAGCCAAACCAAATATGCCCATAGCCATCTTGCATCATGGTGTGCACCGCTCCCTTATTGGGAAAGTTTGCCAAGGAAATATGATAAACCGTAAAACTTCCATTATGGTAAACCAAGAGAGGCGGTGCCAAATTCATGTCGCTAATATTGCCGGCATTAGGGATAAACCAAATCGCACCATTACTCGTCCTTCGGATTTCTTTTACACTAAATGAAGCCCACTGATAAGAAGAGCCGTTAACCGTTACCATAGGGAGTCCGGCAGCATTAAAAGGGTAATCCCAGCTGCCATTGGCCAGCCTGCGGCTAAAAGGTTTATTGTTTAAAGATGGATTTCCGAAAAAGTCATGCCCCACCCAAAGCGTACCATTTGGCTCTAATGCCAAACCTGTACAGCCTTGATTTCCGAGACCATTTGCCGTGGTAAATGTTTCTACATTATTATGCTGTGCCCAGCCTTTTAGACTGCTCCATAAAATTAGAAAGGTGAATAGAAGTTTTTTCATGCTTGGGTAATTTGAAAGACAAATATTCCCAATGCCTGCTCCCTAATTTCTCACCTTTAGTATCTAGCATTTAGCGGCGAGAATTTGGTAAAGCTTTTTTAGAATTTGGTTGCACCGCCGGGTCTAATTTTAGGCTTCCCAATTTAAAAAGGATAATTATTCTAATTTGTGACCGAAAACCCAAAGCAGACATTTAAAAAGCTAGAAACAGATAATACAAAAGAAGCATGAAAATTTATCTAAGCCTTCCGCAAAGCTTGAAACCTTTCTATCAGTTAGAGTTAACAAAATTCCAAGAGGAATATGACGGAGGTAATCTAACAGAAGCTTGGCGCCATTTAGAACGAGCTCATATTATTGGACAACGGTATCCTTGGGCCCATACATCCGTACATTGGAAAATGCTCCTTTTCGGTTTTAGGATAAAAAGTAAGCAGGAAATCTTCGGTCAAATTCCTCGTTTACTATTTGGTGGCGTAAAATCTTTCGTAGGAAAAGTTCCACTAGGGAACCCCGGAGGTGCAGATGTTCCGCCCTTGCGCGCATTTCCTATAGAGCCAGAATTACAAGCCATTTTCAATAAAGCGGGGCTAAGTTAAAACCAATCAGACTTCTCAGCTTTATTCGAAGTTCAGTGGCTGATAAAAATAAAGGCCAAGCCTATTTTCAAATACGAAATGGCACTATTTTACGCTAAGCTAAGGTGTTTCCCGTCTAAACTTTTTCTTTATGAGTTTTTCTTTGATCACTAAACCACTTCTAATCTTAAGCCTCAGCCTTTATTGTTTTAGCAGCAATGGGCAATCTAAGGGTTTAGCTCTAGCCCAAGCAGCAGCCGAGCTTAGGCAAGATGAAGTAACTTACGACCCTTCCTATTTTTCTATTGATTATCCTAATGGCGATGTGCCCGCCGATAAAGGCGTTTGCACAGATGTGGTAATTCGGGCCTACCGCAAGCTCGGCCTAGACTTGCAAAAGCGGGTACATGAGGATATGAAAGCAAACTTTACCGCTTATCCCAATAATTGGGGGCTAAAGCAGCCCGATTCTAATATCGATCATCGAAGGGTGCCTAACCTCATGTGTTTCTTTAAAAGGGAAAATGCCGCCTTGCCCATCTCTCAAAAGCCAAAAGATTATCAAGCAGGTGATATTGTATGCTGGAATTTAGGTGGTGGTATATTGCATATTGGTATTGTAGTGCTGGCAAAAAGTCCCTCTGGCATTCCCCTAATTATGCATAATATAGGTGCAGGCCAAGTGGTACAAAACATGCTTTTTGAGTATCAGATTATCGGGCATTACCGTTATTTAGCACCTCTTAAAAAAACCTGAGCAACTAGCCTATCGAAGCCTCTCTGACAAGACTTGCTATTAGCGCCCCATTTTTCTACATTGGGCTACCTAATTAAAATGCTAATCCTTTTCCCAACCAGCTTAGGCCGAGGCCTATTAAAAATATTTCTAAGATGCCAAATCAGTATAAAGACCTTTTAACCGGGAATTCACGTTGGGTAAATAATACCCTAAGACACAACCCCGAGTTTTTCCACCAACTGGCAGAGGAGCAACATCCTAAATTTTTATGGATAGGCTGCTCCGACAGTCGCGTGCCAGCCACCGAAATTACCAATGCCTTACCAGGTTCTATTTTCGTGCAAAGAAATATCGCCAATATGGTGGTACACACCGACTCTAACCTGTTAAGCGTGGTTAATTACGCCGTTAAGTTTCTAAAAGTAAAGCACATTATTGTTTGCGGGCATTATGGTTGTGGAGGCGTAAAAGCAGCAATGAGCAATGAAAAGTTTGGCTTCCTAGACAACTGGTTAATGCACATAAAAGATGTGTACAAAATGAATCACAATGAGTTAGATGGGATTGAAGATGAGGGCAAGCGCCTCGATCGTTTTGTGGAGCTTAACATTATTGAACAGGTTAGTAATCTGGCGCGTGTTTCTTTTATTCAAGAAGAATGGGAAGAAGGTGAATTCCCCCACATCCACGGCTGGATTTACAGTTTAGAGGATGGCTTAATTAACGACCTAAACGTTAGCATCAACTCTAACGAAGGTTTAGAAAACATTTATAAGTATAAGCAAAACCTGCCCGACACAGGCAAAGACATTACCACCGAAAAATAAAAAAAGCCCGCCTTCCACACCATAAGAAGACGGGCTTTCAGTTTTACTCCAAACAAGTCGGCAAAGAGCCTCGCTCTTTAAAACAGCTTTTTTTTTTAAGAGCCGCCTTTCTGCAACTCTTTAGCCAATTCCACCAAACGCACATACTCACTGCGGTAGTCTACATTTTCGGCTTTTAAACCAGCCTGCGCTAAACTTAAAACTAAGGGATAATCGCTTAAGCCTTTATTGGGTGAATTCCGTAAAAGCATACCAAAACCTGCCACAGAAGCCATAAAGCTTAAATCGGGGCTTATCGCCTGTATCTCGTTTTTTACAATATGCTCCTCTAAAATAGAGTGGCTATCAGCAGGTTTTTTATGACGAATCTTAACCGTGGCTAACTCATCTGCGAAAGCGGTAGTGCTTTCCTTATTCTGATATTTTAAGTCATCCACGTCTTTGCCCAGGGCAGCCTCCTTTCCTTTCGGAACAATTTCATACAGCGCCGTAACGTAATGACCAGAGCCAATATCCCCCGCGTCTTTCGCATCATCATTAAAATCCTCAGCGGCCAACATTCGGTTTTCGTAGCCTATTAAACGGTAGGCTCCCACTGCCTTCGGATTAAACTCCACCTGCAATTTAGTATCCTTCGCCACTACATTTAAAGTTGCCCCCATCTCTTCCACCAATACTTTTTTGGCCTCCATAATATTATCGATATAAGCATAATTACCATTGCCATTATCGGCTAAGGCCTCCATTTTAGCGTCCATATAATTGCCCGTACCAAAACCTAAAACACTTAGAAAAACCCCGCTTTCACGTTTTTCCTCTATCAGTTTCTTTAAGGCGCTTTCGCTAGATGGCCCTAAATTAAAATCCCCGTCGGTGGCTAGAATAATTCGATTATTATGACCCTTCTTAAAATTTTCTTCCGCTAAGCTATAGGCTAATTCAATACCTGCTCCACCCGCGGTAGAACCACCCGAACTAAGACGATTAATGGCCTCATTAATAGTGGTCTTATTATCGCCACTGGTAGGCTCTAAAACCACCCCAGTGCTAGAGGCATACACTACTAAAGAAACATAATCTTCTTCGCGCAAATTATTCACCAAGAGACGCAGAGACTTCTTTAAAAGTGGCAACTTATTATGGTTATTCATGCTGCCTGACACATCAATTAAAAAAACCAGATTATTGGGTGCTAACTTTTCTTTAGCCAGTTTCTCCGTATTAATACTAATTCGTAAAAGTTGGTGTTCCTTTTCCCAAGGACATTCTACCAAGGCTTGATTTACAGCAAAAGTTTTTCCTGTTTCTACTGGCAGTGGACGATAAGAGAAATAGTTAAGCATTTCCTCAATTCGCACCGCATCGGCAGGCGGTAAATAACCATCTTGCAAGTATCTTCTTACATTGGCATAGGAAGCCACATCTACATCACTAGAAAAAGTACTTAAGGGATTTACTTCCGTTTTTAAAAAAGCATTCTCGCTTACACTTGCGTATTCTTCGCGGCCTAAAACCTCGCCATTTTGATGCTCAAAATTAACACTGCCCCGCACTTTAACACCATCTATAAAATATACGGTTCCTTCTGAGCGAGCGCCTCTAATATTAGTGTTTCCATAGGCATCTTGTGTTACCCCAGCGGCTTGACTCGAGACCGAGCTTATATCGCGCACTGCCATACTCTTAATCTCCTCTGAAGTAATAACTTTACTAGATTTGGTAGCATCTATTAAAGGTGCTTCATAAGATATAACCACTTCTTCTAGCTGTGCCGATTCTTCACTTAAGTATAAGTTTTGGGTAGTTATAATAGAAGGAGAAAGTTGAATACTATCAACGATTAGTTTAGCGTAACCAACAAAAGTGCATTCCAGTCGGTAAAAGCCTGGTTTTACTGGCTTGATTTCATATTTACCATCAAAATCACTAGTAGCACCATTCTTAAGTCCCTCATTTTCATAATTAAACAGAACAACATTGGCAAAAGGAATTGCTTCACCGCTGGATTTGGTAAAAACAAATCCCCGCAAGGAAGCTGGCCTTTGTTGAGCCTGAACATTTAAAAAGGCTAAGAGCATGAATAAGAAGAGGATAAATATTTTTTTAATTTTCATAATTCTTTAATTTAATGAGTGGACATTAGCTTGTTCTACTAATTTTTGTGAACTTCAATTAGGCCTAGTACTTTATAAACTTAAAATAATGCTCTTCCCATTCTGCCAAATCTTCTACAAATTATCAAAGGCCAAGCCATGGAAAACTAGATTAAACCAGCAGGGTAGATTTCAAAATTATTAAATTAGTTTCTCGAGAATTTAAAGCCAACATTGAAACTCACACTAGTAATTAGAGGCGCAGTACGACAAATGGTTGCCTGAGCCTCACTCCTATTTTAAACAACTACCTGATAAAGAAGAAAGAAGATTTAAATTGGCTATATTTACTAAAGATAATTTTAAACCTCAACAGTACTTTGCCCCAACCTACAATGCCCGCTACGCAAAAAATTATTATTAATTCCCATCTTAGAATTCAGTCTTGGAGCGACCCAATAAGTAAGTTCTGGAAGCTAGAGAAAGACATGCCTTTAAGCGATTTATTTTGTGAAGAAATATGTGCCGCCTATCAGGCCTATATCGCAAGTGCTTCGCCAAAACCTTTTAGTTTTTCGCAAAGTAATTTATTCGAATTAAAGGAGGAGATAATAGCTTTAGCAGGGGGACAGCAGTACCAAATTAGCCTTCACCTTCCACCTTCTGTAGAGGCCGCTCTTGCAGCAGAAAGATTTAAGTTTTTAGATGAGCTTTTAATTGGCGTCACGATCCAAGATCGCCTAGGGAAAATACTTTACACCAATACAGTAGCCCAAAACACTTTCGGGCGCAGCAAGGAGCTAATAGGTTCAGCAAGCGACGATGCTCATTGGCAGGTTCAGAACGAAAAAGGGGAAGCGATAGAGTTTAAAAACTTGCCCACCATACGCACTATCACAGAAAATAAAGCTATTAAAAAAGAAGTCATCGCTATCTATAATCCACAGCGTGATGATAGGATTTGGCTGCAAGTAAACTCGGCTCCTATTCGCTTTACCGGTATTCTTCCCTGTTTTGCCGCACAAACTACTCTTACCGAAGTAAGCGAAAGAATTAAGCTAAAGAACAAATACCAACGCTTTCTTAGCGAAGAAGATTTTATAATTAAGCTCAGTAACGAATTGCTGGAAAGTACCAATAGCAATTTTCAGTTTCAGCAACAGCTTATTGTAAATAAACTAGGAGCGCATTGCCATGCCGACAATGCTTTTATTATCGATCTCCAGAACCTTCAGAAAGGTCGCCCTCCCATTTCCTCTTGGTTTAAGGATAAGCTAGCTGCAGTAAATGAAGAGGCTTTTATCAATAGCTTTATATTCTCTGAAGCTAACAGCACTATCAACTGGAGTGAACAAAACAATTATAAGCTTGATCGCATTTCACTTGTGGAGGAAAAAGATGAGCACCTCCATCAGTTGGCCAAACAAAATATAGAAAGCCTTCTTTATGTACCCGTTGTTATGGGACCTAATGTAGTAGCTTTTATAATGTTACACCGTAAAATCAATAGCCGTAGCTTTAAGGAAAATGATAAATATTTACTCAAACGCGTAAGCGAATTACTAATCAGCCTCTTTGCCCAAAATAACAGCTCTTTAAAGTTAGTAGAAAGCAAAAAGAAACTAGACAGACTAGACAGTAATATTTCCGATATCGTTTGGTTAGTAGACTTGCAGCTCAGGGCTGTATACGTAAGCTCTACAGTAGAAAAAATACTAGACTGCAGTAAGGAGGAGTTTTTAAGTGGAGAAGAGGGCCTGAAAATTCAGGCTAAACTAAGACCAAAGCTTGCTTTAGCCCTAAAAGACTATCAGCAAGGCAAACTTTCAAAAGAATTCAAAATTGCTTTGCAAAGCCCTTTTCAAAAAGGCCAGGACA
>CBFHVV010000068.1:0-16214 GCA_965658965.1 Croceimicrobium sp. | reverse complement strand
GCTTATTTACGAGAAATTTAGGCCGCATACTACCAATATTATAGAAAAGATGTCTGGCTCTTTCCGGCATCTACATCGCGAGCGAACAAGTTTTAAAATAGAAATTGGCTCTGCGGCCGATGTGTTATCCTTACTGAAAATGACCCCTTATTATTGGAGCACTGCCGAGGAACGCTTGGAGAATATTACCAAGAAATCGGAATTAACCGTAACCTGTGACTTTAATATTGATATTTTTGGCCAATAGATGAAAATGAAAAAATCAGTTTCTATTATTGGTGGTGGCCCTGCAGCAATGGCCCTTGCGGCTTTTTTGGATCAGGAGAAGTATTCGGTTACCCTCTTTGAAAAAAAAAAGCACTTGGACGAAAGTTTCTAGTAGCAGGGAAAGGCGGCTTTAACCTCACACACTCTGAGGCTATTCAGAATTTTATTGCGCGCTATACTCCTCAATCATTTCTAAAAAAAGCGCTCTTAAAATTTAGCAATCAAGATCTCCAGGCTTGGCTAGAATCGATAGGAATTCCAATGTACATTGGCAGTAGTAAAAGAGTTTTTCCCTTAAAAGGAATTAAACCCATTGAAGTATTGCAAGCTATTGAGGCGGTTTTAGCCGAGAAACAGGTGAAGGTTGAATATGAAAAAACTTGGCTCGGTTGGGAGAAGAATAATGCTCTAAGCTTTGCCAATGGAGAGTCTGTAGTTTCTGATATTTACATTTTTGCGCTCGGCGGCGCTAGTTGGAAAGTTACTGGTTCTAGCGGTACTTGGCTGTCCGCTTTTGCAGATAGGACGGTAAAAACCGTTCCCTTTCAAGCTTCCAATTGTGCCTATACTATTGCTTGGGAAACAGATTTTATTGACCGGCATGAAGGGGCACCATTAAAAAACATCGCTATTTCTTGTGGGCGCAAAACTCAAAAAGGAGAAGCGGTTATTACCAAACTAGGGATGGAAGGCAATGCGATTTATGCGCTTAGCCCAATTATAAGACAAAGATTGAGTCAGGGTAAGAAAGCGACTATATACTTGGACTTTAAGACGAGCTTAAGCGAAGGAAAAGTATTTACTAAGCTCAAACGCTCGCGCTATCACAAAATTAGCGACTGCTTAAAGAAAGATTTAAAACTTAGTACTACTCAAATTGCGTTGTTAAAGGCTTATCTATCGAAAGAGGACTTTTTAGAAAAGGATAGGCTGGCCCAAAAAATAAAAGCTTTCCCCCTAGAGGTAATTGGCAGTAGCGAAATAGATGCGGCCATTTCTACGGTTGGAGGAATTGATTTAAACGAGGTGGATGAAAACTTTCAGTTAAAAGCACTGCCGCAACATTATTGCATAGGCGAAATGTTAGATTGGGATGCGCCAACCGGTGGCTATCTGCTGCAGGCTTGTTTTAGTATGGGCTTTGCTTTGGCAGATCATTTAAATGAAAAATGATTTGTAGTTTCAAAATGAATTTGATAATTTATTGGCTGCGTCTAGTATTATAAATTTCAAAGTTTGTGGAACCATGTTTTTCCTGCAGACAATACCTATTAAATGAAACGAAAAGCTATGAAAAATGCAGCCTTATTTTTATTGACAATTTTTTTGGTGAGTTGTGCTAAAGATTCTGAAACAACTTATTCCACTAGCGCGGATAATGCTTTTCTAAGTATAACTAGAAACACAACCGAGTCTGAATTAGTAAAAATTGCCGCGCAGTTTAAGCTAGATAGGAATATTAGCATCGATTTCTCGGATTCGGAATTTGGAGAAAATGGCAAAATTCAGAACTTGAAACTTGAAGTAGATTGCAATGATGGTTATAATGGTCATGTTAAGGTATCAGGAGCAGCATTGCAGCTTAAAAACTCTGGTTTTAGAAGGGATTACTCAGAAAATGCGGAGCAAGCCTTTTCCATTGGTGTTATCTAAATGGCTTTATGCTTAGGCTTAGCTAAGTAATTAAGCCAATCTTTCGACTAACGTGTAGGTTCATTCGAAAGTTGTATTATTACCTTCGAATTTTTTAACCTTATCCTTTTTTAATGACTAAATATCTGTTTTTACTGCTAAGCGTTTTTTCAGTCTTGTTTTCACAGGCCCAAACTAAAGAGGAGTTTGTTCAAGCTGGAATTAGCTACCATGACGAACAAAATTATGCCAAAGCAATTGAAAACTACAATCAAGCAATTGCCCTCGATCCCGATTATGGTATGGCATATTATGAAAAAGGCTTTTCTCTATTTAAACTCAAAAAATACGAGGAGAGCATTGAGCTGATGAAGGTGGCCTTGGATAAATCGGAGCATACCCCAACCCGAATACAAGCTTATGTTTCTATGGGTAATTGTTATGACATATCGGGAAAGCCAAAGAAAGCTTTAAAGGCTTATAAAAGAGGTCTTAAAAAAGAGGGTGAGCATTATCTTTTATATTTCAACCGAGCGATAACTTTAATTAATTTAGGTGATTATGAAGATTCGGAGGAGGATTTAATAAAAGGGATTAGTCTTAATCCTTTTCATGCTAGCTCTCATAACTTAATGGCGGTTGTAGAAAGTAGAATGCAGAAAGAGATACACGCCACCTTAGCCTATCAATACTTCCTTATGCTAGAGCCGGCTTCACAGCGTGCGGCTCCGGCCTATAATCAGCTGAAGGAAGTATCCTTGGCTGGTGCTTCGCGTGATGGAGCATTAAAAATTAATATTACGGTAGCTACAGAACGAGATCATGAGTTTGGCAGTTCAGAAGTTATGGTAGGTCTGCTTAAAGCCAGCTATTTTACCGATACAACGGACTACCCTTTTCACACTTGGACTGGCACTTTAATTTCTACGCTTAAAGTGGATGAGAAATATGAAGGTGGTTTTTGGGAAAAACAATACCTCGATTTCTTTAAAGCTTTAAAGGAAAGTCCACATTTCGAAACCTATAACCATTACATCGCTCAGTCTGTAGAGCAAGATTCATTTGATTGGTTAGGGGATAATAAAGATAAGGTAGCTGCTTTAGAAGGTTGGATAAGAGGCTATTACGATATTGGGTCCGAAACTTAAATAATGCAAGGGTCTTTTTTCGGCGGCTAAACTTATTTATTAAAACGGCAGTTGTCCAAGGTCTACATTTCCTCCACTAAGTATAATGCCCACTTTTTGCCCTTTAAAGGGGCTGGCATTTTTAAGTAAACAGGCTAAAGGCACGGCACAGCTTGGCTCTATTACGATTTTAAGGCGCTCATAAATTAGTCGCATCGCCGCTATAATTTCGTCCTCTTCACAAGTGTAAATGGCACTTACATGCTTTTTAATTATTGGGAAATTAAGTGGGCCTAAAGTAGTACGCAAGCCATCGGCTATGGTTTTTGGTTCATGCTCCTTTACTAAAGTGCCAGAATAAAAAGAGCGATAGGCATCATCTGCGGCAGCGGGCTCACCGGCGTACACTTTTGTTTTATTGGAGAAATAATGGGCCGCAAGGGCTGTTCCTGCTAAAAGACCACCTCCGCCTACTGGTGCGATAATAGCATCAAGTTGGGGCTCTTCGGCTAATAATTCAGCAGCAGCGGTACTTTGTCCTATTATAATATTTCGATGATTATAAGGTGGGATAAATAAAGCACCTGTGTCTTGCTGCACTTCTTTTAAACCCGCTTCACGTGCGGGGAGGCTGGCAGCACATAAATGCACCACGGCGCCATAAGATTTTACTGCGGCAACTTTTACTGCGGGGGAATTCTCTGGCATTACAACCCAGCACTTTATACCTAAACGTTGTGCTGCCCAAGCCAAGGCCTGACCATGATTACCAGAGCTATGGGTAGCAACACCTAGCTTTTGCTCTGCAGGGGACAGCTTTATGAGCGCATTACTGGCCCCCCGTGCTTTAAAAGATCCAGTTTTCTGAAAGTTTTCACACTTAAAAAAAATGTCTGCTTCCGCTATAGTATTTATCGCGGAGCTGCTTAAAACGCTGGTCTTATGAATAAGTTTTTTAAGATCGTGCTGTGCCTCTTGTAATTCCTCTTTGCTAATTTCCATGTTCATCATCTTCGGGCTCATCGCTTCTTTCTTTGAAAGGGATATCAGGATTAAACAATTCCTCCAAAAGGCTTTTTAATATTTCGCCAAACTCCTCAGCAAATTCAGCATCCATTTCGCTTTTAGCTCCCAAGGACATCTCAATGGGGTTCTCGTTTTGCTTGCGTAAACTTAATATTGCGGCGCCAACTGCTTGCTCATTTTGCGGGTTTTCTTGTCGGTATAGATAGGCATAAAGCATTAATTGTAAAGCCTCGGGTTTTTTAATAAAATCTCCTAAGCTCGGGTTCTCAGTGCTGATGCGATAGGCTGCTTTACCTTTTGCTCCAGTTTTATAATCAACAATTCGAATACCTTTTTCCGAGCTTTCAATTCGGTCGGCGGTCCCTTTTAAGTTTATTCGCTTCCCAGAGCTAAGGCTAATACTGCCTGTCATTTCTTTTTCATTCGCTATAAAAATACGATCAGGGTGCTTTTCCAAGTCTTGTTTTTCATAAGCGAGAAACCGTTTAAGCATCATGCTCAATGTTTCGAGCGTCAGCAGATTGGCCCCAGTCTCAATCTCGGCTTCTCCTAAAAGGTCTTTTAATTTCTGGTAAATTTTCGCTCTTAAGTCTTCTTGTTTTAAATTGAAAAGGGCGTCTTCGGGGCTAGGAGTAAAAGCGGCTCCGTCACGCGTATAAAATTCTTCTAATAATTCGTGTAGTGCGATACCTTGCACGCGCACTTCTATTTCTTCTTCTAGCTCTTCTTCTTCATAAAGGCGTAGTACACGCTCGAAGTAAAATTTTAGGGGATCACGCAAATAGCTAATCAGGGCCGTGGGAGATAAACCTTGCTCGGCTAATTCATCCAAGCGTTGCATTAATACGGGCGTTTTTTCAATAATTAAATCCTCTGCAGAGCTTAACTTCGCTTTGCTACTAATTATGCGTTCGGTAAAGCTTAGTTCTTTGTTTTTAAGAGGCCATTCTATTTTTATTTGCTCAATAAAGCGGGAAGCTTCGGCAGTGCCAATACCTTTTTCTGAGGTACCGTGTAAAAGGTAAATTTCTTCTGCTCCTTGTAAAAGACGGTAAAAGTGATAGGCATAAACGGCATCCTTATCTAAGTAGGTAGGCAGTTGATACTTCTTCTTTACGTCAAAGGGAATTAGGCTATTTTCGCTCCTCCCTTTAGGTAGAATCCCTTCATTTAAAGAGCAAATAACTAGGCGTTTAAAATCGAGACTACGCGTTTCTAGCATACCCATAACTTGCAAGCCTTTAAGAGGTTCACCTTTTAGGTCTAAACTTAAATCAGGGAGAATTTCTCGGTATAGTTGTAGGGCAGTTTCAAATTTCTCAACGTAAGGATATCGCTCTAAAAGGGCCGCTAATTGGTTAAATAGGCTATAAAATCCAAACAAGGCCTCACTCAAGTTTTGACTGCTGTTAAAAAGGTCTTTCAGTTCAAAGCAAGCTTGCGCCAATATTTTAAAGCGCTGGTGGACTAAAAGGTCTTCTGAAAAATAACTTTCTGGAAAGGGCGCTAAAATAGACTCTAATTCTAGTTCGGAAAAGGACCGAAAAATGGCATTGGTTTTCTTAACTTTTTGCTTAATCTTATCAGGCGCTTGAGGGTTTTCACGATTGATACGGCGAATGACAAAACTGCTGAGTAGTGAGTCCCATTTGCGATGGTAATAACGCGTGGCGCCATTTTTATCTTTTCTATTACTTCGTTCCGCTTCCACAGGGAACTCAAGTAAGAGTTCGAAAAAACCGCTTAAAGGAGAGTTTTCCAAGCCTAAACCCATGGTAAGGTTAAAGGTGGCAATATCGGGATGTAAAGTATTTAAGAAGGAGCTTAAAAGCGCTTCATCGGCCATTACCACTGCCGTTTCATTTTGCTCTTCTTCACTAAAACCTCCTAAAATTCCATTAGCAACTCGGGCCTGAAGGTTATTACCTGGCACGGCAATACTCTCTACTTTTCGTTTGCCTTCTTGCAGTTTTTGATGTAAACCATAAAAACGCTCCTGGTTTTTAAGGCGACGGATCAAAGGCGATTGGCGTAAAAACTGGCCTGCCTCATGTTCAAGGTCTTCAAAATAGTAGCGGTCAATATCCCAGTAGAAATCGGCTATTCCTTCTTCAAAGAGGCGTAAAAATATTTCTTCCTCTGCGCGGTTTAAGGCATTAAAACCTAAAAAGTAAAGGTGCTCATATTGTTCTTTTAGCTCACGGCAGATGCGATCCATATTACGATGCATCTCGCGATAAGCCAGACCTTGATAAACACGACTTTCTGCTAGTAAGCCGGCGGTAAATTTTTTATAGACCCTTGCCAAACGTGGCCACAGTGCGAGGTACTCTTTGATTAGTGCATTGGATTCACCAGGTTCAAGGTCCCAGCTTTCAATGCGCTTAACATCAGCCAGGTAGGAAAATAGGTTTTCGGCATCAACCAAGTGACGGTCAATTTCGTTACAGTCTGCTAAAAATAATCGTCCCCATTTACTGTAATCATCCAGACTTTCCGCCTTATCTACCGACTGACAATACGCTTCATAGCTTTTAAAAAATAGTGCTGCCGTTTCTTCACTTTGCAGTCCGGTACTTTCTAAAACTAGCTCTTCGATGGTAATTATGTGGGGAGCAATTTCTACTTTTTTAATTTGACGGCTGAGTTCGCGTTCTAAAAATACGGCAGCTCTCCGGCTGGGCATTACAATAGCTAAGCGGTGTAGCGGTCGAGAATCTTTTAAAATAAAGGCAGCGGCGTTTTGAAGAAAGCTTGTCAAGGATGATCTGTTTTCACAAATATACAATGCAAAAAGTCCATTTTGGTGATGGATCTGCTTTTCCTCAGCAGCTAAATCAATTAGACTTTTCTCCGCTATTTCTGGTTCTAGTGTGTGAGAAAATAGGCGAGGGAGCTATAAGTGCTACTTCATTTTTAATGGGCTTAGCCAAGGTTTCCTTTAAGAGGGAAAATACTAAGGCTGACTCATCTGCCCTAAGGCAAACCAAGCTAGCCTAAAGGTTTAGTGGACGCTTGCAGGTAAAACAGCTTGCTGCTTTAATTTTAAGAATGCAGCATATTTGTGGGAATAAGGGAGGGCGAGTGCGTTTCGGTAAAGCTTGCAGCCTGACTAGTCTTGCCTAAACTTTTAATGAGAAGTAGTGGTAAAGGAGATGGATATTTTACCAGTTTTAGACGCCAATTGGAAATTTCAAGCCCAGCATTTAGGGTGCCATATACAAAGCGCGCACAATTAGTGCCTCCTCTTACAAAGGGGCCATAAGGGATGAACTTTTTTTCTTCTAATTGAGTAATGTAAGCGCGTGCTTTTTTATAATTCACCAAGCTTTGTGCAGCGATAAGAGGGCCATCGCCCTTGCACTGTGGCATGGTGTTTAGTTCGTCCAGAAGTGCCCTTAAATTGGCTAAATTTCCTGTGGTCTGAAATTTTGGGAGAAAGTCCAAATCTAGCGCTGGGTCGTTTTTTGCAGAACGAACTTTACCAAAACCTTTAGGGCAATGGTAGCGGCCGAAATCGAAATATTCGGCCGCACCACTATCACCATCAACCAAAACTAAAGCGGCATGACCAACTGGGTAGTAATTGTTTTTGCTAATGCCTAGCTTCTCAGCCAGTCCATCGTACCAAGCCCCGGTGCCTTTACAGTAGGTTTTGGGCCAGGCCAGCGCGACTAATATTCCGGCTTGAGGAATGAGCATTAGAGCTTAGGGTAAATTCGCTAAAATTTCTTCTGGACGAGCACGCTTGCTGTAGTCTCTATCAAAATGACGCCAAAGAACAGTTCCGTCTTGACCAATAATATAGGTGGCTGGAACAGGTAGACGTTCCGAATCATCCGATTGTGCTTCGTCTAAGTCGGCGCCCAAAATGGTATTGTATTTTAAACGAGTTCCGCTGCTGGGTAAAAAGGCTAGATCAAAGGCCTCGGCAATTTTAAAATCTTTGTCGGTTAAAAGGCTAAAGCTAGCTCCAGTTTTTTCCGCACTCTTCATTAGCATTTCTTGTTTTTCTGGAGAAATAGCCACCAGCTGAGCGCCTTTGTTTTCAATAGCTTTTAGGTTTTCATTTAATGCACTAAGGTGGCGATTGCAGTACGGACACCACTGTCCGCGGTAAAAAACTACTACCACGGGGCCTTCCTTCAAAGCATCTTGCAACATAAAAGTTTCGCCATCTTGCGAAAGCGCACTAAAGTTTTTCACTTTACTACCAAGGGGCAGACCTTGGACATCCTCAACAGCGGGGAAATCTTGGGCAGTTAGAATTAAACCAAATAGGCTTAAGAAAAGAAAAATAGGGAATTTCATTACAGTTTAGATTTTAAAATTTAAAATTTTACGCGCGCTTACTTTCGCACCACATCTAAATGGTCGTGGCCAGATAGCTATACTGACAGTAAGGGCTTAAAAAAATGATATTTTAGCAAAGATTCCAGCTCAATTAGTATTTTTAATCAAGCTAGTGTTCTGATTTTCAAAAGGTACTTGGTTTGAAATAGGCTGGCTATTTTTAATATCAGCTAAAAGGAATTACCTTTCTTAGCTGAGCCGATAAAGGCGCAGTAACTCCAAGTAATGCATGGCGATGATAGTCTTTTTTAAAAAGATACTGAAGTGGTGTACACCTTATGGTGTATTTCTGTTTAAAGAAAAAGTAAAAGGTAAAAGGCGGGAAGTAAATGCTGATTATCAGCGCTATGAAAAAGAAGTTCAAACTCAGTTAAAGTCGCATCATCTAGTGTTTTTTAAGGATCAATCCTTAAATGTATTTGGACAAGGTGCGGAAGACTTATTGTTGCGTGCCTTTATGGATAGGCCACATAAAACAAACGGTTTTTACGTGGATATCGGTGCCTTTCATCCCGTGCAAGCATCTAATACAAAGTATTTTTACGACTGTGGTTGGCGAGGAATTAATATAGAAGCCAATCCCAAAAGTGCTGATCTTTTTAATAAAATGCGCCCGCGCGATATCAACCTTAATATTGGTGTTTCTGATGAAAATAGTACTATGGAGTACTATTATTTTGGGGCCGAGCATAGTATTAACACTTTTAACAAGAGGCAGGCGGAAGCCTTTTCGCGACACTTTCAGTTGCCGATTAAAGAAGTGATTCCCATGCCGGTAAGGCACATAAATGAGGTCTTGAAGGAGAACATTCCGATGAATCAGAAAATAGATTTTCTCAGTTTAGACATCGAGGGCTTGGAGCAGAAAATACTTCAAGCTATAGATTTTAAAATATTTAGACCCAAATACTTACTTATCGAAGATATTAGCCTAGAGGGTGACGCATTGGATTTTGAGAATTGGCAAAAATTAAAAAAGTCATTGCAGCACCAATATGTAGAGGCGCAAGGCTATGAGCTTTTAGGTAAAAGCCCATTGACTTTGCTGTATAGAAATAAGGAAGGGTAGCCCTTAATTTGTTAAGAGGCTTGCTTTGCCTGATACTTCGCGACCCCATTTTCTATGGCTTTTTCAAGGCCTTTTAAATTGGCACTACCAATAAATAGGCGCTCGCCTTCTACCGTAGTGAGAGAAATACCACGACGGGCATTGAGGGTGAATTTCTTCTCTTGCCAAGAGCTCTCTAAACCTGCATTCCAGCTTAAGAGGTTGGGGTCGTTTACCATTTTGCATTTAGCAATTTGCTCCCATTTTAATTTACGTTGCTTTTGATGAAAAGGCTTCATTTTAAAGGAGATACCCTTATTAGTTACCTTGGTTTTAAGCGAAAGTTGATGCAAAAACCAGAGGATGCCACTCAATAAGAGTAAAGTGGTAATCAGTAAGGTAAACACCATGGGCGATAAAACACTTACTGGCTTGGTGTAAATTTGATAGGCAATGTCTAGTACAAATACGAGGCTTAGGGCCAGCGCGATATGAAAATTCCTTTTGGAGAGATATTGTTGTTTTTCGGAGTATACAGTTTTAGCCATTATGTGGAGTTTAGGGCCTAATGTACTAAAAAATTAACAATGGGTTAACATTGAGTTAACTTTAGGGTGATGTGAGCTATTTAAAGTTACTGGCTATTTATTGTAAATAAAGTAATTAAGGTTTTTGAAGCCTTAAACCTTGTTGCCAATAATTTTCAGGTGATACAAGGGGCAAAGTCATCTGAGCTTTAGTTTTTAGCTTTTCTCAACTTTTGCTTTTAAGTTCTCTTTAAAATTGGCATTTTTTGTGGAGGCAGTGGCTTTTTCTTTAAAAACGCTAAACATCTTATTAATGGTAGCACTTTGTTTTTCGTAGGCACGACATGTTTTACAAACAAGAAGGTGCACTTTCAGCTGTAAGCTTTGCTTAGGGCTAAGAACACGTTCTTCCCTCAGGTTTACATATTCTGTGGCTTTAGCACAGGAGAGAATTATATTTTGTATCGCTTTCATTGCCAAAAGGTTTCAATACATTTTTTAAGTAATAGTTTCGCACGATGAGTAATCTGCCAATAATTGGTCGTGGAGAGTTCTAAGTCCTGACAAATTTCTGCAGCCTTAAGGTTCTGTAGGTATTTAGCTTTAATCACTTGCTGCCAAAGCATGGGTAGATCTTCTAGGCAGTCATCAAATTTTTTGCGAAAATCTGGGTGGTCAAGCAGAGCAGTTTCATCCTCCCAAATAGGGTCGGTGGCCATATTTTCCCAATGCCCATTAGCGGTAAAGAAGCTATCCACCTGTTCTTCTGCTTTAGCAATATAGGGGTCGGCATAGGTTTTAAAGTCTTTTTGATGGCTGCGGTAATAGTCTGCTATTTTGCGATTAAGAATGGCGAAGAGCCAAGTTTTTGCTTTGCTGCGGCCTTCAAATTTATCGTAAGCTTCAAAGGCGGCCATAAAGCAATCTTGTACCAAATCTTCCGCAAGGTTTTTTGAACCCAATTTATATTCGGCCCAAGATAAGAGCTCGTCGGAGTAGCGGTCTACCCAACTACTTAGTTCTTCTTTTTTAGCGTTGTTTTCAGTCAATTGATTTTGCTTAAGACTTGGGTAAAGGTAACTTAATGGAAACTTTGGTTCCATTAGTTTCCCCAGGGCAGGGAGACTCAATAAACATGCGACCGCCAAAGTTTTGTGTGAAATAATAGGCTTTAGTTAGGCCAAAGCCTCCTCCGCGGGTGGGGCGCGACTTGGTATTTGTGGCACGGTAACGAAATTCAACCACCTTGCTTAATTCGTCGCTCGGAATTCCCTGCCCAGAATCTTGCACCACTAAATTTGTTTCGGTTTCATTTTGCTCGATGCCTACCGAAATGCTTCCATCTAGCCCAGTATATTGCCTAGCATTAACCAATAAGTCGCGCACAATATCAATAAAAACAGGAGCGAGTAAAATGGGTTTTTCATCAAGACTTTTCACCTGCAGACTAAGCTGAGACTCGTCCTTAAAATTTTGCGCCAATTCGTTTACCAAATGGTAAGCGCCATGGTCATTTTCTTCTAGGGCATTTAGGGAATAAAGAAATTGCTTCTTGAGCTCTTCCCCAGTGTATCGCTGTAAATTATCAGCATTTTCTTGTCGTGCTGCCAATTCTTGGGCGCGAAGCTTCAAAACCGAAAGAATATCGGAAAGGCCAGCAATTACTTCTTGGCCATGCGCATCATTAGATTTAGCTTTTTGGTTTAAAGCAGCCTTGCAAGAGGCAAGCAGTTGACTGCAAAAATTATCGATGCTGGCTAGTTGAGCCGCTGCTTTATGTGGGTCGTTAAGATCTTCGCTAAAATAGAAAAGGCTATTACTGGCTTTTTCTAGCTCACTTGGGTTTTCCAGGTAGTCTGAAAGTCGCAATAAGTCATATTGCACCGCATTTAATACCTGCAAAACACTGTGCATTTTTAGCAAGGCAATTTCAGAAGACTTAAGATTTAATGCTGAGGTAATTTCCATTGATGAGGGCAGTACGTGTTTGTTTAGCTTTCCAGAAATTTTAGATAATTATCGGCCTGATAGTAAAAGCTCCACTTAGGCAATTGATAAAGATTTTTAGGGGGGCTAGGAGGCAACTGTTTTAAGAAAGTTGCTAGATCGCTTTTAGGGTAAAAAACAGCACTGTCCTTAAAGTCTTCAATTTCTTGATACGCTTCTTCCATTAAGAGGCATTTCTTAAAACCGAAGGCGAGATTATAAGTGCCAGAAATTTGGCTGCGGTAGGTCCTTCCCGAGTCGTGATCGGCATGAATTAGCGGCATTATATAATCGGCCTTTTTCACATAGCTGTAAAAAGTATCCATGCTCACAAAATCGCTCCACAGCTTAAAATTTTGTTCTAATCCTGCAGCCTTAATTTCCGCTTTTAAGCTAGCGCCATCACCGTGGGCATGCTCCGAAACCCCAAGCAAAATAAAACGGAGCTCGGTGGGTACATCCGCCTGTTTTAAGGCTTCAATTAAAGCGGGGTAATCGCGGCGCTGATTTTCTACTTGCCCCGGAATAACAATCCAAATTTCCTCAGGCGCTTTGCTCAATTCAATTTCTGGATAGCTGGGATATAAGATGGCATAGTAACTACTAAACTCTAGCTTCGGGTAATTTTTTTCGGCCAGTGGCTTTAAAAGGTAATCGTTTAAAACCATGTATTTATGCACCTTACGGGAGATGGCCTTCTGGCTGCGACTGGTTTCCAAACGATTAATATTGTGGATGCTAGCCACGAAGGTGATGCTTTTGGGAAAGGGAAAAAGTAAAAGCTTACGAATATGCGGCCCTTGTCCGGTGTTAAACACGACCCGATCAAAGCCTTCTTTTTTGATACTTTTAAAGAGGCGGTAAAAATCGCGCCAGCCCAATTTTTGTTTAAGCACCGCTACTTCTTGCTCATCTGCCCAGGGAGCGATACGCTCTGCAATTTTAGGCGAGCAATAGATGCGCAAATTACAATTAGGACGACTTTTTAAATAAGCCACCTGCGCATATAAGCACTCGTCGTGCGAACTTCCAATTTCTAGTAGAGCAACCTTTAAGGCTTTGAACATGAGGCAAAGGTAAGTTGCTTTCCGCAGATGCGTAATAATTGCAAAGAGATTTGGTGAAACGGATTTTGGATAAATACTCTTTAAACGTTTCAAAAATCACTCACTATTTTTTATCCATCAGCTTTGCCTCACTAATTAATATTCATTTAATCTAAACCTTAAAAGATGAGTAATTTAAAAAACAGAGTGACGCTTATTGGTCACGTAGGTCAAAGCCCAGAAGTGAAGTCTTTTGACGCTAAGGGTAAGCTAGCGCGCTTTTCATTAGCCACCAACGAGTCGTACAAAAACAGCAAAGGCGAGAAAATCGATGAAACGCAGTGGCACAATGTAGTAGCATGGAATAAGCTTGCAGAAATTGTAGAAGAATTCGTGGAAAAAGGCAGTTACCTGGTGTTAGAGGGAAAGATTGTAAACCGCAGCTACGAAAGTAAAGAAGGTGAAAAGCGCTATGTTACCGAAATAGTGGCGAATGAGTTAAATTTCCTCAGCGCAAAAAAAGATAAGGCCGCATAAAGGCAATTTTTACAGGAAAAGCCTCTCTAGAAACTGAGCCTAATTAAACAAAAGTCTCAGATTAATTTCCCCTCCACGGAGGGGCTTTTTTTTGCCTATTACCTAGGCCTCAATTTATCGCGGCCCTTTGGTAAAAAGGCCTTAAGCCTCCTTATATTTGTGGAAATTTGAAAATGATGGCAGTAAACTGGACAGTTGTTAAAGAATACGAGGACATTACTTATAAAAAATCGGGCACTGGCGTTGCACGCATTGCTTTTAATCGCCCAGATGTTCGCAATGCTTTTCGTCCAAAAACGGTAGGAGAGTTATACGAGGCTTTTTTAGATGCACGAGAAGATACTTCTATTGGTGTGGTTTTATTTAGCGCGGAAGGGCCTTCTTCTAAAGATGGTGTTTATTCCTTCTGTAGCGGTGGAGACCAAAATGCACGTGGGCATCAAGGTTATGTAGATGATGCAGGAATGCCTCGTTTAAATATTTTAGAAGTACAGAGGTTAATTCGCTTTATGCCAAAAGTGGTTATTGCCGTTATTCCCGGTTGGGCCGTGGGTGGTGGACATAGTCTACATGTGGTATGCGACTTAAGTTTAGCCAGTAAAGAGCATGCCATTTTTAAACAAACCGATGCCGATGTAACCAGCTTCGATGGAGGTTATGGTTCGGCTTACTTAGCCAAAATGGTAGGCCAGAAAAAGGCGCGTGAGATCTTCTTTTTAGGAAGAAACTACTCGGCGCAAGATGCGGTAGATATGGGTATGGTTAATGCCGCTATTCCCCATGCCGAACTGGAAGATACTGCTTACGAATGGGCCCAAGAGATATTAGAAAAGTCTCCAACCTCAATTAAGATGTTAAAATTTGCCTTTAATCTTACCGATGATGGTATGGTGGGCCAACAGGTTTTTGCCGGTGAAGCAACGCGCTTAGCCTATATGACGGAGGAGGCCAAAGAAGGACGAAATGCCTTTTTAGAAAAGCGTAAACCCGATTTTAAAGACATAAAGTGGATTCCATAATGGACATTTCAATATTAAAAGGGCAGCATCCTGCTTATTTTCAAAACTATTTTTCTCAGCTTAGTGATGGCCCGATACTAGAGATTTGGGAAAGCTATTTAGAAGAAGCACTAGAGTTCTGGCGTTCTATTTCGGAGGCCGAAGCTAATTATGCTTATGCCGAAGGCAAGTGGACCATTAAGGAGATGCTACTCCATATAATTGATACCGATAGGGTTTTTGGTTACCGAGCCCTTGCTTTTGCACGCGGCGAGAAACAAGATTTACCTGGTTTCGATCACGATACTTATGTTCAGCATTCGGGGGCAAATTCTCGAGCTTTCGCAGATTTGCTACAAGAATATGAAAGTGTTAAAATTGCTAATCTTAGCTTGATAAAAAGCTTTACTGAAACACAATTGCAACTAAGTGGTACTATGGCGGGAGTAGAAACTTCTGTGCTGGCTCTCGCCTATGTGATGCCTGGTCACGATTTACACCATATAGCAATCTGTAAAGAACGGTATTTAGCGAGCCCTAGTTAAGTTGCAGAATTGCGCAAGCATTAACAAGGCTTTCGCTTTTTTGCGTCCTAATTTCGAAGAAGAAATAGGATAGCTGCATCATGCGTATTAACACTAGGCTATGATAGGATCTCATTTCTAACCCGGGAGGCGAAAAAAGGGTTGCCTCTCGGGTTTTTTATTTAAAATACCTTGCTTAATGCACACAATTCTCAAACAGATTCAAAAAGCAGTTTACGATCACAAAGGGATGGTAATTACTGACTTTGAAATTGAAGCTGAGAGTCAGGAATATGAAGCCAGTCGCTTTAAGCTGAATGGACAGCAGGTTATATGCAGAACCGCTAAAAAGACTCCGAAGAAAATGGGCCAATTTGTCTGTTTTTGGAAGCGTGGGGAAGATGGTATTATTCAGCCTTTTGAGCAAGAAGACCCAATTGATTTTTACATTGTTAACCTTCGTGAAGCTGCGAAGATTGGTCAATTTGTTTTCCCAAAGTCTGTCCTTATTAAAGAAGGGATAATTTCAAGTTCCACTCGAGAAGGTAAAAGGGCCTTTCGGGTTTACCCCAGTTGGGATTTACCTACAAGCAAACAAGCTCAGCGGAGTCAGAAATGGCAATTGGAATATTTTAATTGTTTTAATTGCGCTACGCCTCCCCGATAGCAAAGAGTGCAAGCCTGATTAACTAAGGTGTTTTTATTCTTTTTAGAGCATTCCCTTCGCATCGAACTGTGCTTCTTTTGCTATTAACAAGCTCTACTTTAGGTGAAAAGAGTTAGACACCTCCAGAGCATCAGATTTATAGCTATCCCACTCAGTGGAGTTGCACTGAAAAACCAAATAATACCTGAGCTTGTTTTTATTTATCATAAACTTTCCAAATTCGCTTTTGGGTTTCACTTTGTTGGTCATCATAGCCAATAGCATCTAGCTCAATTCGTTTCCAGACTTCAATAGTACATAAAGGGGAAGCCCTAAAATTTATTGAGCTAGGCTTGTGTCTAATAGTACTTGTTTCATTTTTAAACTTAATTAGAGTCTCTCGGTCTCCAAGCGGGATTCGACAATCATGGCTGTTTCTGCTTTCGGGCATTCGAAAAACAGATGAACTAAGCTTAGGTGGTTAATTTACGGGTGCT
>CBFHVV010000067.1:0-16219 GCA_965658965.1 Croceimicrobium sp. | reverse complement strand
AAGGGTAAGGCTAGCTAACTTTTGGTTTACGGCATTATCTTCTGCCAGCAATATGCGTAGGGGGTAATTTTCTCCCAAGTCGGCAAGTAAGGCCTCACGAGGCTCATTTTGCTCAGCCTTTTTAATTTTGGAATCACCAAATATGGTGGCCATGCTATTTAGTAGTTGGCTATGCTTTAGGGGTTTGGTAAAATAGTAGTGGAATAGTTTCGCCTGCTCTTCTTTACTGAGGTCTGGATAGGCTGAGCTTAAAATAATTACGGGCAGCTCTGGCTTTGCCACCTTTAGTTTACGTGTAAGTTCAACGCCATCTAAAATGGGCATCTCAAAATCTACCACTACTAATTCAATATTTTGCTTAAGGGCTGTCTCTAGACCAATTCGCGGATCACTTTCTTGAAATACATTTATTCCCCAGTTTTTAAATTGTTTTGCGAGAACCCGCAGGTTAGTATGGTTGTCGTCGATAATTAAAGCGCTGCGATTACGCACAGAATTTAGCAACTGGCTTAAGATTCTGTCTTTTTGATTTATAGCTTTGTTAGCTCTAATAGTAAAGTGGAAGGTAGATCCTTGTCCTGCTTTGCTTTCTACCCAAATTTCACCACCCATTAAACGGCTTAATCGCTGAGAGATGGCGAGACCCAAGCCAGTTCCTCCGTATTTACGCGTGGTGGACGAATCAGCTTGACTAAATGCTTTAAACAATTTTTGTTGCTGCTCGGGCCCCATTCCAATGCCAGTATCACGGACAGAGAAATGAATTTTTAGTTGATCACCTTCTTCTTCTTCTAAAACGGCCCGCAGTTCAATCTCACCTGCTTCGGTAAACTTGATGGCATTCGAAATAAGGTTAATTAATATTTGGCGTAGTCGAGTAATATCCCCTTCAATGTATTTCGGGATGGCGCTGCTCACCGAATAAATAAGCTCTAAATCTTTCTCGGTAATTCTATTGGCTAATAGTTCTACTGCTTCTTCAAGGCATTGTTCTAAAGAGAAGGGGTAAACCTCCAGGCTCATATTGCCCGCTTCAATTTTACTAAAATCCAGTATATCGTTGATGATGGAGAGTAGGGTATCTCCCGAAAGGCGTATGGTATTGATATAATCGAGCTGTTCTTGGTCTAACTCCGTTTGCAGTAATAAGGAAGTCATGCCTATTACCCCATTCATGGGTGTACGGATTTCGTGACTCATGGTCGCCAAAAACTCGCTCTTTGCTTTTACCGCTACTTCTGCGGAGTTTTTTGCTTCAATTAAAGCTTGTCTTGATTCATTGGCCTCAATTTCGGCTCCTAACCAACGAGCCATTAAGCGCAGTAAGTCTATATCATTTTCTGTGTAAGGATAAGGCGAAGCTTCGGGCCCATTAAAATTTAGGGTTCCATAAATTTCTTGCCCCACGTAAATAGGTGTGCCTAAATAGCTCTTGATTTCAAAGCTATCAGCATTATGCTTAAATTCAGGAGCGTTTTCGGGTGAATTAAACCAAAGTGATTCGCCCGATTGAATAATTTTTTCTGAGAGGGTTCCAGCCAGAGGAAGGTTTAAAAGCTCGGGCGGTAAAAGATTCCCTTCAGAATACATATCTATGGCTTCGTAGCGATTTTGCTCTAAGTAGGCCTTCGACATAATTCCATTGGGAAGCTTAAAACGCTGCGTCCCTAATTCTAGAAACAAGCGGACTTTTTCATCAAAGCCAAGATGATTGTTGGCCGAGATAGAGTATAGCTGGCGAATGGCCTCTTCATTGCGACGGAGGTTTCTTTCAGCGTTACGTTTATCGGTAATGTCGATTAAGGTCCAAACTACCCCTCTTTTAAAATTGTGTCCGCCAAATTCAATGATCCGTTTTTCACCGTTTTTACGATAAATAGGGAAAAGAAAGCTGCTGATTTCTTTTTGCTTGAGAAAAGCTTGGTATTGCTCGTAAGTTTGATCGGAGGTGTTGCGATAGATCTTATCGAAAAACTTGTCGGTGGTATCTAATTCATGGGCTTGATAGCCTAAAATTTGACTAGTGGCTTTATTAATCAAAAGTTTGTCGTCTTGAACCAAGATAGCTCCTACGGGTAAGTTCTTTATAACCCCTAAGAGTTCGTTCTCACTTTCTTCTAAACGGGTTCTTGCCTCTTCTAGTTCCTTCAATCTGCGCGTAAGCTCTGCTTCATTTAGTGCTAAAGCGGAGCGTTGTTGCTTTAATTCGGTACTGTATTCCTGCTCATCCTCTAACAGTTGCTTTAGTTTTTTACCAGCTTCTTTTTCTGCTTTGAGGCTCCGTAACTTCTCTTCGTGCTCTTTCCGATGCTGCTGAAAGATCGGTAAGAAGAAGATAACAGATAGAGTGATAAAGGTTAAAGAGAGAATTATAAAAGCCACATTACTTATGCGCTCAGCTCGTTTGGATTTTTGAGTTTCGTCTAAACGGTATAACTCAACCACATGCTCTAAGTAGCTTAAAACTGAGTCACTATCATCTAATACCTTTTGAGCGTATTTTTTTGCTTGGTTTGTATTAATCTCTCCATTGCAATAGCTAGCAATTTTTGCTGAATTTGCGATAAATCGATCGCGAAGTGCTTTTTTGTCTTGGTGGAGCGCGCTTACCTTTTCCTTTAGATTCTCCGATACTAGGTCAAAGATTGCTGGTTTAAGTAAGGACTCGTGCTGTTGTTGAAATTTTTCGAGGCTGTTCTTAAGTTGATTACAATGTTCTTGAAGCTCAGACACCTGGGTGTATTCGGTAATATTAAGCGCCTCTTTACTGAGTCTTTGAGAGAGCATTCTTTGTCTGCCAGCTAAATCTAGGCGAAGCGCGTCTTTAGAGCGGACGGCGTAGGTTTGCTCCAAGAATATATAAAAAACAAAACTGAGAAAAATAATCAGTAATATGTAACTAAGATAGGCCCACTTTAGATTGCGCATTCAGAGAATAATTCTAGTCTAATCTACAATAAATCTTTTTTTTGCTCTCGAATGAATTAAAGGCGAGGTCTTTAGCCTCGCCTTTAATTGGGTTTATACGTGTAAAGCGCGATTTTCAGTGGCGGCTAAAGCAGCCTCTTTTATGGCCTCCGCAAAAGTTGGGTGAGCATGGCTCATTCTTGCTATGTCTTCTGCAGAAGCGCGGTACTCCATGGCCACTACGCCTTCCGCTATAAGATCTGCTGCTCTTGGTCCAATCATGTGAAAGCCTAAAATCTCATCGGTATCTTTGCGAGAAATAATCTTTACTAAGCCATCTGTATCGCCACTGGCACGCGCACGGCCTAAGGCTCTAAAGGGGAAAGAACCCACCTTATACTCAATTCCAGCTTCTTTTATTTGCTCTTCGGTTTGACCTACACTGGCCACTTCTGGCCAAGTATATACCACCCCGGGAATAAGATTGTAATCGATATGGGGTTTTTGCCCAGCCATGGTTTCCGCTACAAAAACGCCTTCTTCCTCGGCTTTATGCGCTAACATTGCTCCTTTAATCACATCACCAATCGCATAAATATGCTCTTTGCTGGTTTGTAGCTTTTCGTTCACCTTTACCTTGCCGCGTTCATCGGTTTCAATGCCGACATTTTCTAGGCCTAGGTTTTGAGTATAAGCACTTCTACCCACGGCAACTAAGCAGTAGTCACCTTCAAACTTTACTTCTTTGTCTTTTTTATCGGTAGCCGTAATGGTTACTTTTTTACCATCGCTACTGACATCATTTACTTTATGACTAAAGTTGAACTTAATGCCTAACTTTTTCAAAGACTTGGTAATCTCTTTACTCATGGCGCTATCATAACCAGGAATTGCCTTGTCAAGGTACTCAACAACTGTTACTTCAGAGCCTAAGCGAGCATAAACGCTACCAAGCTCTAAGCCAATTACTCCGGCACCAATTACCACCATTTTTGCCGGAACTTCTTTTAAAGCTAATGCCTCGGTACTGCTAATAATTCGCTCTTTATCAAATTTAGCAAAGGGTAGCTCGGTAGGCTTACTTCCGGTGGCAATGATGACTTTATCGGCGGAAATTTTGGTGTCTTCTTTATCCTTTTTAATAGATATCGTATGCTCGTCCACAAAGGAACCGAAGCCTTCGAATACAGTAATTTTATTTTTCTTCATCAAAAACTGTATACCATCAGTTGTTTGACTTACCACCGCGTCTTTGCGGCTAATCATCTGTTTCAAGTTTACTTTAGGCGTATCAATGTCAATGCCATGGTCTTGGAAAGAATGTAAAGCATTATGGAAATGTTCGCTACTATCTAAAAGGGCTTTAGACGGAATGCATCCCACATTTAAACAAGTGCCCCCCAAGGTGCTGTATTTCTCTATTAGGGCTGTTTTCATGCCAAGTTGGGCACATCTAATTGCTGCCACATATCCACCGGGACCTGATCCTATGATTGCTACGTCAAATTTATCCATTATTGAGAATGATGATTTTTTTTATAATCCAACAAAATTAAACAATTGCCAATGAGTAGCTGCTTAAAAGCGCATTTTCTGATGAGCATATCAGTCCGCTCTAATAGGTAGATCTTAAGCGAGCTTTGCTCATAATTAATTGGGCGGGAAGTTTTAGGCATAAGCAAGGTATTTCTACCTTCGCAGTATGGTAACCAAGGAGCAAGTTCAGGACCTTTTGCAGAGAGTAGAATCTTTAAAAGATTATCTACAAATTGAGCAGAAGAAAATTCAAATTATAAATGAAGAGGAGAAAACTGCGGTAGCGGAATTTTGGGAAGATCAAAAAACGGCACAGCAAGTAATGAAGAAAATCCGCGGGCTGAAGTTTTGGGTCGAATCCTTTCAAGAATTAAAAGAGTCGGTGGATGAGCTAAATCTCGGATTAGAGTTTTACGAAATAGACGAGATTAGCGAAGAGGAGATGGATAAAATGCAAGCGAAAGCGATAAACACTTTAGAGTCTTTGGAATTTCGCAATATGCTGTCTGGTGAGGAAGATCAGCTTAGTGCTGTGCTACAAATTACCGCTGGCGCCGGTGGAACTGAAAGCTGCGATTGGGCTAGCATGCTGATGCGCATGTATTTAAGATATGCTGAAAGACAGGGTTATAAGGTAAGCGAGCTTAACTATCAAGAGGGCGACGTTGCCGGGGTGAAAACCGTAACCCTAGAAATTGAGGGCGACTATGCCTTTGGTTACCTAAAAGGGGAAAATGGCGTGCACCGCTTGGTGCGAATATCTCCCTTCGATAGTAATGCTAAAAGGCACACTTCTTTTGCTTCGGTTTATGTTTACCCACTGGTAGATGACTCAATAGAGGTTGAGATTAGTCCTGCGGATATTGAATGGGATACTTTCCGTTCTGGCGGCGCGGGCGGACAAAATGTGAACAAAGTGGAAACGGGCGTGCGCTTGCGTCATGCTCCATCTGGAATAGTCATTGAAAACACCGAGAGCCGCTCGCAACTTCAAAATAAAGACAAAGCTCTGCAATTATTAAAGTCACAGCTTTATGAAATTGAGATTGAAGCTAAAAACCAAGCAAGGGCCGAAATTGAAGCTGGAAAGAAGAAGATTGAATGGGGAAGCCAAATTCGTAATTATGTATTGCACCCTTATAAGCTAATTAAAGATGTGCGCACGAGTCACGAAACGTCTAATGTAGACCAAGTTTTAGATGGCGATTTAGATGCTTTCATTAAGTCGTATTTAATGAGTACTGGTCAAAGCCAAGATTTGCAGGATGGTTAATTTACCCTTCCAAATTACCATTTCTTAGTATTTTAAAGTTCGGTAGACCTAATTTTTAATTCCTTAAAATTAGCTCCCGAGGCAATTCTAGCGCTTAGTCTTATTGGCGGTTTGAATTCTCATTTGAGGGCCTTACATTGGGATCATCGATTTCCTAATCTTGAAGAGAGCTAAATTACTTATTGTATTTTTTCTATTCTGCGCATCTACCGTGAGTGCACAGCAGCTTGGCTTTGTTAAAAATGCAGGCCAGTGGGATGGGGATTTTGACTATTTATTGCGCAATGGTGGCGACTTTCTGTTCTTCACAGCGCAAGAGGTGCGAGTGCAGCTAATGGAGCCTCTGCATGTGGACGCAGAAATTCATCATCAGCATAAACCTGGCGAGATAAGACAAGGCCATGTTTATAGCATGCAGTGGCTAGGCGCAAACCCGAATGCAGAAGTTACCGTGCTAAAACTGAATAATGCCCCCTATCTTAATTTTTTAAAAGGTAAAAACCCTGACTCATGGCGGGCTGGCTTGGTGCAGTATCAAGAAGTGATTTACCATGATATTTACACGAATATCGATTTACGCTATTATTTAAGTAATGAAGGGGTTTATAAATTCGATTTTATTCTCAAGCCCGGTGCCGATCCTAGGGATATTCGCTGGCAGTTTAAAGGTGCTGATCGCTATGGCTTGGCTGGCGCTGATTTGGCCTTACTTACTTCGGTAAAAAACGTGGTTTATACAGCTCCTTTAGCCTTTCAGGGAGAAGCCTCAGTGGAAGTGGCTTTTCAGCAAGATGGGCAGGAATTTAGTTATCGTATTGGGGACTACGATTCGCAGAAAGAACTGATAATTGACCCTACTTTAGTCTTTAGTACCTACAGTGCTAGCACCGATGATAATTTTGGTTTTACTGCCACTTTTGGAGAAGATGGTGGCGGCTATAATGCAGGAATAAATTATATATATGGAGCTATCGCACGCGGATTCCCTACCACCTTGGGGGCTTTTCAAGATTCTTCGAGTGGCGGTGTGGTGGATGGCGTAATTGCTAAATATAGCCCAGACGGCAGTCAACAAATTTACGCGACCTTTTTAGGTGGTTCTCAAAATGATGTTCCCTTTAGTCTGCTCGAAGGGCCCGATAAATCACTAGTTGTTTTAGGTGTTACGGGGTCGAGAGACTTTCCTGTTACCAATGATGCTTTTGATACATCCTTTGCGGTAGGAAGCTCCAGCGCTTTAAGTATTGGTGGTTCGCTAAACTTTCCTTTTTCTAGTGATATATTTATCAGTGTTTTAGATAGTACGGGTGGTGCCCTAAAGGGTTCTACCTATTTGGGCGATACTGCCGTAGATGGGGTAAATGATCGTTTGGAGTTTAACTACGGCGACGCTACTCGAGGTGATTTGAGCATCGACTCTTTGGGCAATATTTTAGGTACTTCTTATACCTTTTCACCCAATATTCCCCTTGGTGCGGCCAACAGTAGCTATCAAGGTTTGCAAGATGGATTGGTCTTTTCCTTTAATAGCGACCTTAGTCAGCTCAATTGGAATAAGATTATCGGTGGCAATAGTAATGATGGCGTTTTTTCCCTGCGCATTAGTAAGGCTAACCGTCTTTATGTAACTGGTGGCACCGAGAGTACTAATTTATCTTATCCAAGTGCCGGAGTTTATCAAGACACTCTTAATGGTAAAGTAGACGGTTTTATTGCCGAGCTAGATTTGAATAATGGTTCCGTTTTGAACTTCAGCTTTACCGGTACGCCCGAGCATGACGTATCGTACTTTTTAGATGTAGATGAGAAAGAGAATATTACCATTTTCGGGCAAACACGCGGTTTGTGGCCGCAAGTAGGGGATAGCTTGTGGGGGCAACCGGGTAGTGCCCAGTTTCTGCAACAATTTGGGCCAGATTTAAAATTAAAATTATCCACCACCTTTGGGGTAGGCACTACATTAGCTACCAATATTTCGCCCACCGCTTTAATGGTAAGTGAATGTGGAGACGTCTTTTTATCGGGCTGGGGAGCTGGTTATAGTTCACGCAGAGGCAATATGACAATTCCACGAAATTTACCGGTAACAGCAGATGCTTGGCGGGATTCTACTGATTTTGGGGATTTCTATTTCCTGCGACTTGATGCCAGTTGGAAGCGATTAGAATATGCCACTTATTTTGGCCAATATGGTTCTGGCCCCGATCATGTGGATGGTGGTAGTAGTCGCTTTCGCAAAGATGGCTCCATTTACCAAGCAGTCTGTTCTTGTGGTAATGATAGTAGCGGATTTCCAACTACGATTAATGCTTTTGCACCGAAAAAATTCAGCAATAATTGCAATATGGCCATCTTTCGTTTCGATATGGAAGCTGATTCTATTGCCGCCGCAGTTGAAATTGCAAAAGGATACTCCGATACAGTTTGTTTTCCGGGAGAGGTGCAGTTTGAAAATAACAGCTTTAATGCGGACTGGGTATTAGTGAAAGGTCCCAATGGAAGAATGGACACTCTAGCAAATCAGATATTCAGTATTACCGATAGTGGTAGCAATCGTTACACTTTTTATGCCTTAGACACTAATTGCTTTTTAGTTGATAGTGCCTTTATAGACCTCTTTTCTTTTGGCAGAGAGGTACAAGCCGACTTTGCTTTTGATTATGACAGCTGTGATCAGAATGGTTCGGTGTCCTTTATTAACCAATCGCGCGGAGCAGCAGAGTATCGATGGCTATTTGGCGATGGTGATAGTGCTCTCAGTGCAAGTCCCATCCACACTTATGCGCCTGGAAATTATCAAGTGCAAATGATTGCCCTCGACCCTATTTGTGGAGGCAGCGACACCCTGAAACAGAACATTAGTATAGATGATCGATTATTGTTTGTTGAGGTGCTCAGTGACTATCAAGCTTGTAACTTAGACTACCCGCAGACCTTTAAATTAAATCAAAGTGGTTTTCATCGTTTTAGCTGGTATTTAAATGATCAACTTTTAAATGAAGTAGGTGATAGTATTGGTCTTAATTTAAGCCAAGGCGGAAATTATACCTTGCGTTTGGTAGCCTTAGATACGATTTGCAATAATGAGGTGCTACGAGAAGAGAGCTTTTACATTTATGATGAAGGTTTTAACATCGAGCTTCCCAATGTTTTTACGCCTAATAATGACGGCAATAACGATTTTTATGGCATTTTAGAAAATGAAGGTGCCTCAGAGTTTGTTGCTCAATCGAGCCTAGAAATTCGCGATAGAAACGGAATCCTGCTCTTTAATGGAAATGGGCTGACTGATCGATGGGACGGAAATTTTAATAATCGAGAAATGGCTAACGGGGTTTACTTTTATCTCTTCAATTATCAAGATATTTGCGGAAATATTAATGAGGCCAAGGGCTTTTTACATCTTCAACGATAATTACAAATGCAATATTTTCACAATCCACGCTGTCAAAAAAGTAGAGAAGGCTTACAATTACTAAAGGATAATGGGCATGATCCTGAGGTGGTGCTCTATATGACGGAGCCGCTGAGCCCAATGGCCTTGGAAGTAATTTTAACCAAGCTAGACATCGATGCAGAAGATTTAATTCGTACCAAAGAAAAGGTTTGGAAGGAAGAATTTAAGGATAAGGAGCTAAGCGAAGATGAGTTAATCCTTGCGATGATTGAATATCCTCAATTAATGGAGAGGCCGATTTTAGTGAATGGGGAAAAGGCCGCCATTGGTCGTCCTGCAGAAAATCTTTTAGAAATTATTTAGTGTTACTTTAAAAGGATTGATTGATCCCATAAATGCGGTTGTTTCCTTCTTGAAGGCTTATTTCCAAGCTTTCAAGAAGAATTTCTTCGCCTTTAGTTTCCAAAATCGCGCGTGCTTCTAAATTTGGATATTGCCGCCATTCGCTTGGTAATACAACACTGTGGTAGGCCTTGAAATTGACTCCTGATTGAAAGTTGGAAACTGGTTGGTTGGACCATCTAATTAATTGGTCTTCTGCAAAATAAGCGATAATAAGTTGTGCTTGGGAAGCAGGGGGAACTTTGGCAAGGCTGAATTGGGCCAGTAAATAATCCTGATTGCCAGTAATATCTTCGGGTGTTATTTGTAAACTTATTTGACCACAATAGTCTTGCTGCTTAGCACAGACCACAGATTCGGTCTTAACCTGTAAAATCGGCGCATTTTCTAAACCCTTTTCTCGCTTCTCGAAATGAAATAGGGTGAAGCCAAGGTGATTTTCTTTTCCAGTTTGCGCAAAACCCTGATCCTTAATTAGAGCAGGGAGAAAGGAAGGTCCGTGGTGGTCTATCGCTAAAAGGACCTCACTTTGCTTAGATGCATTTAGGTGTTCAATAAGTGTAAGGGGATTTTGATAGTAAAAATTATCGTGGCTATCATAGGCATCTAAGCGAGCATAAAAGTGCCACTTTCCTTGATCTAAGTTGGTAATTACGGCCCCATTCGCCAAATTATTTTTGAGGGCATATTCGCGGGGGTACTTAAAGGCACTTCGATAAACAGCTGGGTAATGCTCTCTTTCTGCGTAAAGCGAATATAAACCCGTGCCCAAAATTAAAAATAGGCTCAGCCAGTGCAAGCGCATCTGCCGTAGCGCAAAAAGTGAGAGCAAGAGCAATGGTGCGGCAAAAAGCAGAGTAGAGTACTGCAAAACGGGGTTTATTTGGCGGGAATAAATAAAGCCAATGAGGAAACTCGCGCTGAACCAGATAAGTCCTTCATAATTTTTATTGCTAGGGATTTGCCATTTTGGGAGAAGCAAGGCTATGAGCACTGCCCCCATAAATAGGTAAGAGAAATGAAAAATATAAGCGAGATAGCTCAGGGGGAAAGTTAGCTTTGGTTTGGCTAGCCAAGAGCCCACACCACCTAAAGACAGTTGGTGAAAAAATATGTTTAGATGTGGTAAGTAAAGCAGGAAAGTAAGTATTCCACAAATTAACCATTCTATTTTGCCTTTGCCCGGGGCAATAATTAAAGCGTGTAGCCCCATTATGCCCACTAATAGTAAGGAAAACTGATGGCTGTAAGCCGCTGCTGCCGCAGAAAAAGCGAAGCCGATTAAGTATTTAAAATGCGCCCTCTTACGGAAGTAAAGCAGCCAGAAAAACGCGCTCAGAAGACTGAAGAATAAGCCTACCTCATAAGGGCGCACGATTTGTCCGTAATGGATAAAGTATTGGCTGACTGCCATGATTGCGCCCGTGTATAGGGCAGCTCCCTCTTGCTTAATCGTGTTACCAATTGCAAAAATAATGAGTATTGAAGCAAGCGCCATGAGGCTAAATGGCAGCTTAAGGGCCCATACTTGGTATTTGACCAAAGGGGCGAGATAATATAAAAACACTTCCACTCCCGCTGGATGACCTTCTACTTTTACCCCTTGCTCTATGAGGTCGGAGAAAGTAGGGAGCTCTGTTTTGTAGAGCGCACTTAGTTCATCGTGGGTAAATTGCAGCTGTGTGTATTGCCAAAAAAGTGTGCAAGTGGCCACCGTTAAAATGAGCGCTTGGGCAAGAGTTTTATGTTTTGGCCTAAGCTTGTTCATCCAAAAGGTGAATTAAAAAAGCGTACTCCATGGCAGTTTCGCGCAGTGCTTCAAAACGACCACTTGCTCCACCGTGGCCCGTTTCCATATTGGTATAAAGCAAGATGGGTTTTTCGCTGGTTTTGTACTCACGTAATTTGGCGCACCACTTTGCGGGCTCCCAATATTGCACTTGAGAATCATGTAGGCCTGTAGTAATTAAGAGTGCAGGGTAGTCTTGCTTCTTTACATTATCATAGGGCGAGTAAGACTTCATATAATGGTAATACTCTTCATTATTTGGGTTTCCCCACTCATCATATTCCCCAGTGGTAAGTGGTATAGTCTCGTCTAACATGGTAGTAACGACATCAACAAAAGGCACCGCGGCAATCATCGCATGAAAGAGCTCTGGCTTTAGATTAATTACGGCGCCAATAAGTAGTCCGCCGGCACTTCCTCCCAATCCGCTTAATAAACGGGGTTGGGTATACTTTTCTTTAATTAGGTGCTCGGCGCAAGATATATAGTCCTTAAAGGTATTACGTTTTTTAAGCATTTTGCCATCTTCATACCATTTGCGACCAAGATACTGTCCCCCTCTTACATGCGCTATCACGAAGATAAAGCCCCGATCTAAGAGGCTCAGGCGTGTTGATGAAAAATTGGGTTCGATAGTGTGTCCGTAAGAGCCGTAAGCATATAATAGAGTTTTTTGTGGCTCGCCCTTGTGGTAAAAGTCTTTACGGTAAACCAAAGACATTGGAATTTTGGTGCCATCGTGGCCGGTTGCCCAAATACGTTCCGATTGATAGAGGTCGGCATTGTAGCCGCCAACAACTTCTTGCTGTTTCAAGAGTCGCTTTTCTTGGCGGGCCATATTTATTTCCATCACCGAATTGGGATTGGTTAAAGACGAATAAGAGTAGCGTAAAAATTCTGACTCAAATTCTGGGTTTATTCCGCAGCCAGCCGTGTAGGTTTCGCTATCAAAGTGCATATAATAGTCTAGGCTCTCGTCCCAGCGTTTAATGCGAATTTTTGTCAGTCCTTCTTTTCGTTCTTCAATTACTAAGTAGTTCTTAAAAAGCTCAATGCCCTCTAAATAAACATCTTCTCGGTGGGGAATTAGCTCTTCCCAGTTTTCGCATAAGCTCTGGTAAATAGGGCATCGCATAAGCTTAAAGTTTTCGGCAGCTTGATAATTAGTGCGGATGTACCAATGCTCACCGAAGTGGGCCACGGAATACTCTAAATCTTGTTTTCGAGGCTGGATAATACTGAAATCGCTCTCCGGTTGATCGGATTTTATAAAGCGGAATTCATTAGATAAGGTGCTAAAAGACCCAATTAAAATATAGTCTTCACTTTTAGATTTATAAACATTGCAAACAAAGGTAGAATCCTCTTCATGAAATATTTCCAGGTCTTGAAAAGGGGCTTGATCCTTACTATCAAAACGATGGCGAAAAATTTTATGCGGTCGCAGGGTGTCATCTTTAGTAGTGTAAAAAACATAACTGCTGTCTGCCGACCAAGTACAAGAACCAGTAGTTTCATTAATCTTTCGCTCTAAAACTTCTCCCGTAAGGAGGTTTTTAAAGTGGATAGTATAAATACGGCGACTTAGCGTGTCTACGCCATAAGCAATCCATTGATTATTGGGGCTGATACTTAGGCCTCCTATTTGATAATAGCTGTGGTTTTTGGCTTCGATATTGGCATCGATTAAAATTTCTTCCTCTGCCTGTAGGCTGCCTTTTTTTCGGCAATAAAGTGGATGCTCTTGTCCTTTATTATATCGGACATAGTACCAATACCCGTGTTTTTGATAAGGTACAGATTGATCGTCTTCCTTAATCCGGCCTTTAATTTCTTGAAATAAATCTTCTTGCAAACTTTCAGTTACCTGCATGAAGTCTTTGTGATAGGCATTTTCAGCTTCTAGATAAGCAATGGTTTCGGCTTTATCTTTGTCTCTTAACCAATAGTAATTGTCTTCTCTCTCATCGCTATGGCTGAGTAGTACTTTAGGATTTTTTGGAGCTAAAGGCGCTTTGTTTTTTAGTGAAGACATATTGAAATTTAATTTCTGCAAAACTACAGAGAAGGAAATACTTAAGGCGCATATTTACTTATATTGCGCTGTAAGATTAAGATAACTGATTATGAAATATACACAAGGAATGCTACGCAATGATGCTTTAGCAGGAAAGATAATTGTTATTACTGGAGGGGGAACAGGTTTAGGTCGTTCTATGGGAGAGTATTTCTTGGAATTGGGGGCTAAGCTGGCAATTTGCGGGAGACGAGAAGAGGTTCTAGCTAAAGCTGCCGAAGAAATGGTGGCCGCGAAAGGTGGAGAGGTTTTTTATAAAGCTTGTGATGTTCGTAAATACGAAGAAGTGGAAGCTTTTCGCGATGCTGTTTTAGAGAAGTACTCGCGGGTAGATGTGCTCCTAAATAATGCCGCAGGAAATTTTATCAGTCCATCGGAGCGTTTATCCCCTGGTGCTTTTGATGCGGTAATAGACATCGTACTAAAAGGTACAAAAAACTGCACCTTGGCATTTGCTAAAGATTGGATAAAGAAAGAAGAAAAAGATAAAGTGGTTTTAAGCATTACTACTACCTACGCTAGTACTGGTTCTGCTTTTGTGGTACCTTCAGCTATGGCAAAAGCTGGGGTTTCGGCTATGACTAGATCTTTAGCGGTGGAATGGGCACGTTATGGAATCCGTTTTAATGCTATTGCCCCAGGACCTTTTCCGACAGAGGGAGCATGGAGTCGTTTAATGCCAGGTGATATTCCTGATATGTTAAAAGTGGAAAATCAGGTCCCTTTAAAAAGAGCGGGTGAACGCCAGGAGTTGGCAAATTTGGCGGCTTATTTAGTAAGTGATTTTGCAGCTTACATGAATGGAGAAATTGTAACTATTGACGGGGGTGAGTGGCTGCTTGGTGCTGGGGAGCTTAACTTTTTAGAGGCAGTTCCAGATGAAATGTGGGATTGGATTGGAGAGGCAACCAGAAAGGGAAAATAAAATGAAAAGATGTATACCCATAGGACCTATGATGCTTTTGCTCGTAGGTCTTTTTTCTTGCCAAAAGTACGACTCAATGAAGAGCTTCGACTGGCAGGGTCACCGTGGTGCGAGGGGTGAAGCTCCAGAAAACACGATACCAGCTATGCTTAGAGGCTTGCAGGATGGAGTTACAAGCTTAGAAATGGATGTAGTTGTAAGCAAAGATTCTATTTTAATTCTATCGCATGAGCCCTATTTTAATGGCGAAATTTGTGACTTTCCCATTGGAGATAGCTTGGAGAATAATCTTTTTCAACTCACTTGGGAGCAGATTAAAAATATCGATTGCGGCTCAAAAGGGAATAAAAGCTTTCCGGGGCAAGAGCTGGAAAGAGCCAGTAAACCGAGGTTAATAGATGTTTTGAGTGCAGTAGAGGAAGCGGCGGTAAGTTTAAATAAGCCCAGTCCTGCTTTTAATATTGAGATAAAATCTAAACCTGATTGGGAGGGGGTTTATCATCCTAACTACAAAGTTTATGCGCAACTAGTAATTGACTTTGTTAATAAGCTCTCTTTGCAAGAAAGGGTTAGTATTCAAAGCTTCGACCCAAGAGTACTACAATATATTCACGAGGAATACCCTTCGTTGAGATTGGTGTATTTAACCGAGGACAGTACTAGAATACCCAGTGAACAGATTAGTGATTTGGGTTTTTATCCGGATGTGTATAGCTGCCATTATCCACTTTTAAAGGATCATCATTTAAGACAATTACAAAGCCAAGGGATTCGTGTAATCCCCTGGACTGTTAATGAGATTGATGAAGCGGAAAAACTAATTAAGATGGGGGTTGATGGTCTTATTACCGATTACCCAGCAAAACTTATCGGTGCCTTAGGCTCTTCAAATAAGATTCAAATTGATTAGCCCTCTCAATATCTCCCATTTTCTTGCAGACAACAATGGTTAATTCATAAATCTCCTTTGCTTTTTTACGATCAAAGTGATTTGCAATCCACAGCAACAATAGAGACTCAGCAGCTTTGAGAACCGTCTCATCTGAGTTTTTGGATAATAGCTTGGCCTGGGTTACGATGGCTTTTTCTTGTAACTCTTTATCGGCAGCTTTGTAATTTTGATAGAACTCTATGTGGGCTTCGTCGCCCCATGAGCTTCTTTGATACCAGTTTTCACTCATTTGCTAACTCGCGCTAAGCCTTCTTTGGCAGGTTGGTAGAGAGGCAATTGCTCTAATGCTTTTTGATAGTCTTTTTTAGCGTTGAGAACATCACCCAGCATCTCAAAGCTATAGGCTCTTCCGTAATAAGCCTTATAATTATTTGCGGGCTGAGACTTTATTGCCTTAGCAAAATAATTACGTGCATCCTGATATTCCTTAAGATCTATAAAAATGACCCCTAAATTATAATAGCTATCCGTATAATTAGGATCAACTTGTGTTGATTGGGTATAGGCTTCTATGGCTTTATTGATATCATTTTTTGACATATAGTAAACCCCCAATTTATAGTGGATATCAGCTCTATTAGGGTCGATATCTAGGATGCGTTCATAATAATAGGGTGCCAATGTATCGCCCATTGATGCAAGAGTAACGCCCATCATGTCTAAAGCCTCAAAATAATCTTGCTTAAGTTCTACTGCCTTTTGGAAGTAGTTTAAAGCCAAAGCAGTGTCTTGTTTGAAATTGCGTATTACTACCCCTTTGTAAAAGTAAGCAGCTGCATTAAACTCGTCAATATCTAAAGCTTCATCTAAATAGCGTAGGGCTTTTTCATGCTCATTGAGACTAGCGTACATTTTGCCAAGCTTTAAACGGCATTCAATAGCACTTGGATTTACTTTTGCGCAAAGCTCCCATGAGTTTTTAGCTTGACGACTTTGATTTTTCAGCATTTGGATATCCCCT
>CBFHVV010000066.1:10719-16281 GCA_965658965.1 Croceimicrobium sp. | reverse complement strand
GAAGGAGAAATTGACGAACAAGACTTTTTGGACCGCGCGGAAATTCTTTGCTCACTGGGTCAAACGGTATTAATTTCTAATTACCAGCAGTATTATAAACTAGTGGAATATTTCTCTCGTTACACGGAAGAAAGAATGGGGCTAATTATGGGCGTTAGTAACTTAAATGAGTTATTTGACGGTCGTTATTACCGCGATTTAAAAGGTGGGATTTTGGAGGCCTTTGGAATTTTATATTCTACCGACTTGAAGCTTTATGTATACCCCTATCAGCCTAGGCCTAGCGAAGCAATACAGACCAGTGAGAGTCTCAATATTCACCCGCGCTTTAAGCCCTTATTCGATTTCTTGGTATTTAACCGTCGCATAAAAGATATTGATGATTATGATCCGGATATCTTACAAATATTTTCAAGAGACATATTAAAGCGAATCCGCAACGGTGAGGAAGGTTGGGAGTTTGCCCTACCGGAGTTAGTAGGCACCATGATTAAGGAGAAAAACCTTTTTGGCTACCTAGACAAGAAAAAGGAGTTAAGCGAATAAGGCTTAAATACTACAGATATTATATACTAAGGAGGTAATTGATTAATAAATCGATTTCCTCCTTTTTACTGTCTTTTCCAAAGGAAACGCGCAATACCGTATTTTTATCATCTGGACGAATAGCAGCAATTACGTGTGAGCTTTGTACACTACCTGAAGAGCAGGCACTTCCGCCCGACAAGGCAAAGCCTTGTAAGTCTAAATTAAAGAGCAACATACCCAAATCGCCTTGCATCGGAAACGAAATACTCACCACGGTATACAAGCTTTCTTCTAATTCTCCGCTTAATCCATTGGTGTACACCTGAGGCATTTTATCCTCTAATTCCTTTAAGAAATAAGACTTCATTGCCAGAATATGCGCACGCTCTTCGCTTAAATTTTGGTAAGCTAAACGCAGAGCCATAGTCATGGCGCCCACCTGGAAAATATTTTCGGTACCGCCTCGCAGTCCTCTTTGCTGTGCTCCACCAGATATAAATGCCTTAACCCGCAGTTTTTGTGAAACATATAAAAAACCCACTGCTTTAGGGCCGTGAAATTTATGCGCTGAAGCTGAGGCAAAATCAACTGGGAGTTCTGCAAAATTTAAAGGGAAGTGCCCTACTGTTTGCACGGTATCACTATGGAAATAAGAATTATACAGATGGCATAAATCTCCAATAAGCTTCAAGTCGTTAAGGTTCCCGATTTCATTATTTCCGTGCATTAAAGAAACTAAGGCCGGTTCTCCTTTTTGTAACTCACTTTCTAGTTCGGCTAGATCAATTCGTCCTTGCTCATCTACCGAAAGGAGATACAAATCTGCCGAAAAGGCTTGGCACCAAAGTTCTGCAGCGTGTAAAACAGCGTGGTGTTCAAGTGGACTAGTGATAATCCTTTTTACCTTTAAATCGCGCAAAGCCATTACAATAGCGGTATTATTAGCTTCTGTTCCTCCCGAAGTGAAAATAATTTCCGCACTAGCACAGCCCATTAGTTTCGCTACTTCTTTGCGGCTCGATTCTAGAACAACCTTGGCTTTTCTGCCGAAAGAATGACTACTGGAGGGGTTACCTTGAGAGCCTAAAAGTAATTCAGAATAATAATCAGAAACTTCCTGGCGCATAGGCGTAGAAGCGGCATAATCGAAATAAATTGGGTCTTTTATCATAGTCTAAACCAGGAATCGATAAGTGAAGCTGTTCCTGTTTCTCTATTTTTATAGATATAGGTATTCGCTCCTTTCGGACAATCGTATTGAGCCAGATAATGATTAGCATTAGTAGCAATATGCTCTACTGCATCGCAAATAGTGATCACATCTTTATCACTTAAAGTAGGATGAACAGAGAGGCGCACCCAACCTGGCCGGGCCGAAAAGTCTCCAGAATCTACAGCCGTGCTCATAAGATTACTAGCCTCTGGATCGAGATGCAAAAGGTAATGACCATAGGTACCGGCGCAACTGCAGCCACCGCGGGTTTGCACGCCAAATAAATCGTTGAGCAGTTGCACTACCAAATTATAATGAATCCCTTCGATATAAAAAGATACCGCACCCAGCCTTTCTTTAATATGCCCTGCGAGGATGACCATGCCAGGAATTTTCTCGAAGCGATCGAATACGTAAGTTAATAGCTCATGCTCGCGGGCGCGGATGGCTTTTACCGTCATTTTTTCTTTTAAACGAATGGCAAGAGCTGCCCGCATAGTTTGCAAAAAACCAGGGGTTCCGCCATCTTCTCGTGCTTCAATATCATCAATATAATGATGCCCACCCCAAGGGTTAGTCCAAGTAACAGTTCCTCCACCAGGATGATCGGGCACTTTATTCTTATATAGTTTTGAGTTAAAGATGAGTACTCCTGGGGTTCCTGGTCCTCCTAAAAATTTATGAGGTGAAAAAAAGATCGCATCAAGGTATTCCTCTGCATCACTGGGATGCATATCAATATCTACATAAGGGCCGCTGCAAGCAAAATCTACAAAACAATAGCCACCCACTTGGTGAATCATTTTTGCTACCCTATGATAAGGCGTAAAAACACCCGTTACATTACTGGCCGATGTAATACTGGCAATTTTATAGGGACGGTCGGCATATTGCTCCAACAGCTCTGCAAAATGATTTAGGTCTAAAAAGCCTTGGGGACAAGGTTTAATTTGCACCACTTCAGCGATAGTTTCTAACCAAGAGGTTTGGTTTGAGTGGTGTTCCATGTGGCTGATAAAAACCACGGGACGTTCATTTGCTGCCAGTTTACATTTTTCAGCGAATTGCTCAGGAACTTTAAAACCTAATATTCTCTGCAATTTCAAAACGGCGCCAGTCATTCCTGTACCGGTAGGAATAAAAGCGTCTTCTGCGGAAGCATTTACATGCTGCTTTATAATGCGTTTCGCCTCACTGTAAGCCGCCGTCATCATGGCTCCCGTATAGGAAGTTTCGGTATGAGTATTAGCCACCAATGGACCAATTTCCGTTTTCATCTTATCCTCTATCGGCGCATATAATCTACCACTAGCAATCCAATCGGCATAGATTATTGGTTTAGGACCATAAGGGCCTACAAACTCGGCATTAAATCCGATGGTATTTTCTCTAAACTCTTGGAAGTATTCTTCCCATTTAGTGTGAGTTAATTTTGGACTGCTAGTATTCATTGCCTAAAATTTAATTCGCCAAAGCTGCTAATTCATTGATAAAACGTTCTCCTAACTTATCAGCTGCAGCTTGAGATTTCGCCTCAGTATATATACGAATAATCGGCTCCGTATTCGATTTTCTCATGTGTACCCATTCGTCTGCAAAGTCAATTTTCACACCGTCAATAGTACTCACTTCTTCCGCTTGATATTTTGTAGCAATGCTTTTTAAAATACCGTCAACATCCATACCTGGCTCTAATTGGATTTTATTTTTACCCATAAAATAGGCTGGATAAGAGGCTCGCATTTCGCTTAAGCTTTTATCCGCTGTTGCTAGATGAGATAGAATAATCGCGATACCAACTAATGAATCACGGCCGTAATGAAGTTCGGGTAAGATTACGCCACCATTGCCTTCTCCGCCTAAAACGGCTTGGCATTCCTTCATTTTGCTAACCACATTTACCTCACCTACCGCTGCTGCCGAGTACTCTACTCCACGTTCTTTCGCTAAATCGCGTAAAGCCCTACTACTACTTAAATTGCTTACTAAGTTTCCGCTTTTATGTTGCAATAAGTAATCTGCTGCCACCACTAAAGTGTATTCTTCTCCAAACATTTCGCCATCTTCCGAAATTAAGGCAAGACGGTCCACGTCAGGATCTACCACAATACCAATATCACAAGATTTTTCTTTTACCACCTGCATTATGTCACCTAAGTGCGCCTTTAGGGGCTCGGGATTATGAGGGAAAAGTCCGCTAGGCTCACAGTATAAAAGTTCCGTACGTTTAACACCTAGGCGCTCTAATAAAGGTGGAATCGAAATTCCCCCGGTAGAGTTTACCGCGTCTACGGCAACTTTTAAATCTGCTTTAGCAATGGCTTCTACGTTTATAAAAGGAAGGGCAAGAATGGCATCAATATGCTTTTCAATTGCCTCCTCATTGCGCGTAGTTTTACCTAGATCATGCACTTCTACAAAGTCATAATCCTCGGCCTCAATCATGCGCATTAACTCTTGGCCATCGGCTCCAGAAATAAATTCGCCTTTCTCATTCAATAGTTTTAAGGCATTCCACTGCACAGGATTATGAGATGCCGTAAGGATAATTCCTCCCTGAGCTTTCTCAAAAACAACTGCCATTTCTACCGTCGGTGTAGTAGAGAGATCTAAATCAACCACGTTAATGCCACATCCCACTAAAGTATTTTGAACTAAGTTTTGAATCATAGATCCGCTCGGACGAGCATCGCGGCCAATAACCACTTCTACGGGGGCGCCGGCATTTTTACGTTTCAGCCAAGTCCCATAAGCCGCTGCAAATTCTACTGCGTCTAGTGGACTAAGGTTTTCTCCTTTTTTACCGCCGATGGTGCCTCTTACACCTGATATAGATTTTATTAAGGTCATGCTTATTATTTACTGGCAAATATAGCTATTAAGCTGAGGTAAATTTAGGATTAGAATCACATAATAAGCCTAGCCCAACAGCAAAAAATTACATTTCTATTTGTTGTTTTTCGCAGCACAATTTTGCTTATTTACTTGCCAATCCTCTTCCCTAAGGGAAAGCTGACCAATTTAAACACTTGCCAAGCTAGCTTGTTGATTAATTTGTGCAAAAGCAGCTTATCTGCTGTATCTTTGCACTGCTTAAAAGGATACTTTTAAATATCCAACATTGAACTATGTTTGAAGACGAAAACGAAGATGATTTTTTCAATCTACTAGAATTAGTCGATGACTTCAAACGGGCGCAGGCTCAAGGAAAATCTGCGTTTTACGATTTAGAAGAATTTGAGGCAATTGCCGACTATTTTTACGAGTTAGGAAAGATAAAACAGGCGCTTGAGGTGGTAGATATCGCCACTAGCCAACACCCATACGCTACCCATTTATGGTTTAAACGTGTGCAATTCCTTACGGCTTCTGATAATACTCTTGCGGCAAAAAATGCTTTAAAAGAACTGGAGCTGGTTGTTCCCGAATCTTATGAGCTTTTTATGGCTCGAGCTGGATTATTCAGCAAAATGGGAAACCATCAAAAAGCAATACAGCAATATCGCCAGGCTTTAAATGTAGCAGAATATCAAGAAGACGTTTACCATCTGCTCGCTTTAGAATACCAATTAACCGGTGCTTATGAAAAAGCTTTAAAATACTTAAAGCTCTCGCTGGAGGTTTACCCTGATGACGAAATTGCTATTTACAATATTGCCCTTTGTTACGATCTACTAGATCAACAAGAGGCAGGCCGGGACTTCTTTTTAAAATTAGTAGATGAAAATCCCTATAGTGAAGTCGCTTGGTATCATTTAGGAATTATCTATGCTAAAATGGAGGAGTATAACTTAGCCCTTCGTTCGCTAGACTACTCCATA